>CAXTFX010000574.1:0-2890 GCA_964243185.1 uncultured Chthoniobacterales bacterium | reverse complement strand
CGTCCGCCTGGGCGAGCGCGGGGGCGTCGTTGGTGCCGTCGCCGGTCATGGCGACGAGCTTGCCGCCGGCTTGTTCCTTGCGGATGTAAGCGAGCTTATCCTCCGGGGTGGCCTGCGCGAGGAAGTCGTCCACGCCGGCTTCCTTGGCGATGGCGGCGGCGGTGAGCTGGTTGTCGCCGGTGATCATCACCGTCTTGATGCCCATCGCGCGGAACCGCTCGAAACGGTCGGCCAGCCCGCCTTTGACGATGTCCTTCAGGTAGATGACGCCGAGCGCCCGGTCCTTGGTGGCGACGACCAGCGGGGTGCCGCCCAGGCGGGAGATTTTTTCGACGGATTGGTTGATCTCGGCCGGGAAGACCCCGCCGACGTAGGTTTTAACCGAGTCCGCCGCCCCCTTGCGGTAACTTTTGCCGTCCACGTCCAGACCGCTCATGCGGGTCTGGGCGGTGAAGGGCACGAACTGCGCGTTGGGCAGGTCGGCGATCTCGCGTCCGCGGAGGCCCTGCTGCTTGGCGAGGACGACGATGGAGCGGCCCTCCGGCGTCTCGTCGGCCAGCGAGGAAAGCTGCGCGGCGTCGGCCAACTCTTCGGCGCTCACGCCGGGGGCCGGGAGGAACTCGACGGCCTGGCGGTTGCCGAGGGTGATGGTGCCGGTCTTGTCGAGCAGGAGCACGTCCACGTCCCCGGCGGCCTCCACGGCGCGACCGGACATGGCGAGGACGTTCTTCTGCACCAACCGGTCAATGCCTGCGATGCCGATGGCGCTCAACAGACCGCCGATGGTCGTGGGGATCAGGCAGACCAGCAACGCCACCAACACGGTGATGGAGAAGTCCACGCTGAGGAAACGGCCGAAGGGCAGCAGCGTCATGCAGACGAGCAGGAAGATGATCGTCAGCGCGGAGAGGAGGATCGTTAAGGCAATCTCGTTGGGCGTCTTCTGACGTTTCGCTCCCTCGATCAGCCCGATCATGCGGTCAATGAAGCCCTCGCCGGGGTTGGCGGAGATGCGGATGGTGATCTCGTCGGACAACACTTTCGTCCCGCCGGTGACGGAGGAGCGGTCGCCGCCGGCCTCCCGGATGACGGGGGCGGACTCGCCGGTGATGGCGCTTTCGTCCACGGTCGCCGCGCCCTCGATGATCTCGCCGTCACCGGGGATCGTCTCGCCGGCCACCACGAGGATGACGTCGTCCTTGCGGAGGTTGTTGGCGGGGACTTTTTCGGTCGTGCCGCCCTTCACCCGGTTCGCGGTCAACTCGGTGCGGGAGGCGCGCAGGGTGTCGGCCTGGGCCTTGCCACGGCCCTCGGCCATCGCCTCGGCGAAGTTGGCGAAGACCACCGTGAACCACAGCCAGAGCGTGACCTGGAGCGTGAACGGCTTCGGCTCGGAGGAGGCGAAGATTTGCGCCGTGGTCACGAGCGCGCCGACCTCGGTGACGAACATCACCGGGTTTTTAACCATCAGGGCGGGGTTCAGCTTTTTGAACGCCTCGCCGGCGGCGGGACCAAGGATCTTGGGGTCGAAGAGAGAGTAGGTTTGGGTGGCCATAGGAAGGGACTTGGAAGGACGGGACGCGGAAGACTGGGCCGGCCGGGTTATAACAGCTTGCCGCCGTGCATGAGGAAGTGCTCGACCACGGGGCCGAGGGCGAGGGCGGGCAGGAAGTTCAGCGCCCCGATGAGGAGCACCGTGCCGATGAGCAGCACCATGAAGAGCCAGCCGTCCACCGGAAAGGAGCCCGGGCCGGGGGGGGTGAGCTTCTTCGCCGCCAGGCTCCCGGCCAGCGCGAGGATGGGCACGATCATCAGGAACCGGCCGATGAGCGTCGCCAGGCCGATGGTCGTGTTATACCAGGGCGTGTTGGCCCCCAGCCCGGCGAAGGCGCTGCCGTTGTTGCCCGTGGCGGAGCTGAAGGCGTAGAGGATCTCGGCGAACCCGTGCGGGCCGTTGTTGTTGGTGCCGTTGCCGGCGACCCCGGTCGCGGCATCGGGTGCGCCGAAGGAGTTGGCGCCGGCCGACCAGGCGGAGAAGCCCAGGATGGACGCGGCCAGGACGAGGATGATGAGCGCGGACATCTTCACGTCGAAGGCGCCGATCTTCTTGCCCAGGTATTCCGGGTGCGCCCGACCATCAGGCCGGCGATGAACACGGCCAGGATGACGAAGACGAGCATCCCGTAAAGCCCCGCGCCGACGCCGCCGAAGACCACCTCGCCGAGTTGGATGTTGAACAGCGGCACCAGCCCGCCGACGGGGGTGAACGAGTCGTGCATCGCGTTCACCGCGCCGCAGGAAGCATCCGTAGTGACCGTGGCGAAGAGGGCGGAGTTGAAGATGCCAAAGCGCACTTCCTTGCCTTCCATGTTGCCGTCGGCGGTGGCGACCCCGAGCGCGTGCATGATGGGGTTCCCGTCAGCTTCGGCCTTCCAACAGGTGATGACGCCGACGAGGAAGAGCACGGCCATCGCGCCCCAGACGGCCCAGCCGTGGCGCTGGTTCTTGACCATGCGGCCGAGGTAGTAGGTCAGCGCGCTCGGGATGGCGAAGATGCTCAACATCTGGATGAAGTTCGAGAGCGGGGTCGGGTTCTCGAAGGGGTGCGCGGCGTTGGCGTTAAAGAAACCGCCGCCGTTGGTGCCGAGCATCTTGATGGCGACCTGACTCGCCATGGGACCTTGCGCGATGCTCTGCGTTTCCACCGCTTGGTCCACGAACACCGGGTTGCCCGCGGCATCTTTAACCGCTTCGTTCTTATCGTCGGTCTTGGGAACTTGGATCGTTTGCTTCTCAGTGAGTTGCGCCGTGTCGTAGGGTTTGAAATTCTGGATCATCCCCTGCGACATGAGGAACACCGCGTAGAGGATGCAGAGGGGAAGCAGCAGGT
>CAXTFX010000573.1:0-2897 GCA_964243185.1 uncultured Chthoniobacterales bacterium | reverse complement strand
CGCAAGGTCTTCGCGGACCGGCGGGTCTTCATCCTCGGCGAGATCATCCACAACCCGGAGGTCAACGAGCAGATCCGCTCCATGGGCATCCGCAACCTCATCGGCCCCAAGCGCGAGGCCGAGCTGGACGACCTCACCGCGGAGGACGTGGTCCTCGTTCCTGCCTTCGGCGCGGAGGTGCCCATCATTGAGACGATCCAGAACATCGGCTGTCAGATCGTGGACACGACCTGCGGGGACGTGATGAGCGTCTGGAAACGGGTGCGCCAATACGCCGCCGAGCAGGCCACGAGCATCATCCACGGCAAAGCGCAGCACGAGGAAACCAAGGCCACCGCCTCCCGCGCGCTGGGCAAGAGCGGCACGGGCCATTACCTCGTCGTCCTGACCCTGGACGAGGTGGACTACGTCGGCGACTACATCCGCCACGGCGGCGACCGGGAGGCGTTCCTAACCAAGTTCGCCGGCACGCACTCGCCCGGCTTCGACCCGGAGCTGCACCTGAAGGTCGTCGGCGTCGCCAACCAGACGACGATGCTGCGCGGGGAAACGGAGGAGGTCCAGCGCCGCATCCGCCAGGCCATCGTGGACCGGGACGGCCCGGAGCTGGGCGCGAACAACTTCCGCTTCTTCGACACCATCTGCGGCGCCACCCAGGAGCGGCAGGACGCCCTGCGCGACCTCCTGGAACTGCCGATGGACCTGATGCTCGTCGTCGGCGGTTACAACTCGTCCAACACCTCGCACCTCGCGGAAATGGGGCAGGCCAAGCTGCCGACGTATTTCATCCGCAACGCCACCCGGTTGGAGAACGCGGCGCGCGTGACCCACTTCGACCTGCACCTCGGCCGGGAGGTCACGTCCGAGGGCTGGTTGCCCGAGAAAGAGCAGGTCGTCGTCGGGGTAACGGCCGGCGCGTCCTGCCCGAACCACCTCATCGAGGAAACGATCAAGCGGCTGTTCGAGCTGCGCGGGGTGGATGTCGTCGAAGTAGTCTGAGCCGGCTTTTGTCCGCAGATTACGCCGATTAAACGCAGATTATTCAGAGGGGGTTCGGAGTGGCGGCAACGGTCACTCCCTGCCTTCCTTCACCCCTCTTCCAACCTGCGTCATCTGCGTAATCTGCGTAATCTGCGGACAAAGTAGACGTTCTGCTCGTCCCATGCCCGCCTTCCACCTCGCCCAGGTTAACGTCGCCCGGATGCGCGCCACGTTGGACGATCCGGTGATGGCCGGTTTCGTCGCCGGCCTGCCGACCATCAACGCCCTCGCCGACGCCGCGCCGGGCTTCGTCTGGCGCTTGGCGGACGAGCACAGCGGCAACGCCACGGACCACCGGCCGTTCGGCGACGCGATGATCCTGGTCAACCTCTCCGTCTGGGAAACGCCCGAGACGTTGCGCCAATTTGTTTACCAAACTCTCCACCAACACTTTCTGAAGAATCGCCGCCAATGGTTCGAGCGCCTGGAGGAAGCGTGGGCCGTCCTCTGGTGGGTGCCCGCCGGCCACCGCCCGGACGTGGCCGAGGCCCGGGAACGGCTGGAGCACCTGCGGGCCCACGGCGACCATCCGCGGGCGTTCACCTTCCGCCGGCTCTACCCCGCGCCCGGTGACGGGGAACTAACTTCCGACTAACTTCACCGAAAAAGGGTTGACGTAAGGTTAGACAACCCCGCAATATACGCTCGCGCACGCCCCTGCCGCGCTGGCGGTCGCCGCGGCGCGGTCCTCCGCCCGGCCCGGGATTTCCCTGGACCTGGCCTGCCCGGCAACGGGTTCTGCGCGGCGCCAACGCTCCTTTGTTTTGTGATCAACCCACCGTTTTTGGCCCCCCATCACATCGCCGTCCTCATGGGCGGTCCCGGCTCCGAGCGGGAGGTCTCGTTGCGCTCCGGGGCGGCGGTGGCCCGCGCGTTGGCCGAAGCCGGCGCCGGCCGCGTTTCGGAGGTGGACGTGACGGGGGACGACTTCGCCTTGCCCGCCGGCACCACGTTGGCGTTCAACATCATCCACGGCACCTTCGGCGAGGACGGCCGCGTCCAGGAGATCCTTGACGCTCGCGGGGTTCCCTACACGGGCGAGGGGTCCGCGGGCAGCCGGCTGGCCATTGACAAGATCGCCACCAAGCGCCGTTTCCAGGCGGCGAACGTGCCCACGCCGGCCGCCGAGGTCCTCGCGCCGGGCGAGCGGCCGGCGATGGCCCTGCCCTACGTCGTCAAGGCCCCGCTCGAGGGTTCCAGCGTCGGCGTCTTCCTCTGCCGCACCGCCGCGGAGGCGGACGCGGCGTTGCGGGACGTGCTCACCTTCGACGCGCACCAGACGTTAGTCGAGAAGCTAATTGACGGGGAAGAGCTGACGGTAGGCGTCGTCGGCGACCAGGCGCTGCCCGTCATCATGATCCGGCCCAAGAGTGGATTCTACGACTACAAGAACAAGTATCCCTGGTCGAACCCCGCCGGGGCCGCGGAGCACTTCTGCCCCGCGCCGCTGTCGGCGGAGCTCACCGCGCGCGTGCAGGGTCTCGCGCTGGAGGCCCACCGCGCGCTGGGGTTGGAGGTGTATTCCCGCGTGGACTTCCTGCTCTCCCGCGCGGACGACGAGCCGTTTGCCCTGGAGATCAACACCATTCCCGGCATGACCGAGAGCAGCCTGCTCCCGGAGGCCGCCCGCGCCGCGGGCATCGATTTCCCGCAGCTCTGCGAGCGCATCGCCCGCCTTTCCCTCGCCCGCTATGAGCGACTGGCCCGTTAACGACTCGCCGCCCTCCCGCCGCGCGCGGACCGTCGTGGCGCGCAAGGCCTACTCGCGCATCGCCGCTTCCGCCGGCGGACGCGGCGCCAACGCCCGCGCATCCACGACCCGGCAGCAGCGCCGCCAGGCGGAGACGCTCATGGAG
>CAXTFX010000572.1:0-2910 GCA_964243185.1 uncultured Chthoniobacterales bacterium | reverse complement strand
GAGCTGACCCGCGGCCGCGGCGGGGGCCGGCGCGGCACGCCCGCCTACGCCCCCGCCGTGCCCATCCTCCGGCTGGAATATCCCCGCTACCAGTTCGCCGCCGGCAACACCGGCGTCTTGCCCAACGCCATCCCGCAGTTCAACCGCTGGCAGATCCCGTTCGGCACCACGGAGCGTTACGAGGACCGCCGCGTCGAGGCGACCTACCGCGACCGGCTACGGCTCTTTGACCCCTACAAGGTTAGCTTGCTCAAGGGTGACGCGCCCATCATCGGCCAGGACATCTTCCTGAACCTCGTCATCACCGACCAGTTCCTGACCGAGTTCCGCCGCATCCCCGTCGGCAGCGGCGTGTCCGCCTCCCGGCCGACCTCCACGGACTTCTTCGGCCGCGGCGACTCGTTCACGGTTTCCAACGACCTGTCCTTCACCGTTGAACTTTTCAAGGGCGAGACGGCCTTCAAACCCATTGACTGGGCCCTCCACCTGACGCCGGTTTTCAACGTCAACCACACCGAGTTCCGCGAGACCGGCATCCTCGACCCCGACCCGCGCGGGCCAAATTACACCGGCACCCGCAACCCGACGGCCACCGGCGTCGTCACCAACCCGACGGACCTCGCTAACTTCCTCGACTCCGGCAACAGCGGCCTGCGCCCCGCCCGCGACCGGGACCTCTCCGGCACGCGCTACACCCGGCGCTCCGCCACCTTCTTCTCGTTGGAGGAAGCCTTCGTCGAGGTCCACCTCAAGGACCTTTCCGACAACTACGATTTCGTCTCCGCCCGCGCCGGCTCCCAGCTCCTCAACGCTGACTTCCGCGGCTTCCTCTTCCTCGACACCGACCCCGCCCTGCGGATTTTCGGGAACTTCGGCAACAACCGTTACCAATACAACGCCGCCTGGTTCTTCATCCGCGAGAAGGACACGTATTCCGGCCTCAACCGCATCACCGGCCGCGACCAGGACGTCCTCATCGCCAACGTTTACCGTCAGGATTCCCTCGAACTGCTCCTCGGCCGGGACCACCCGCTCGCCCAGGGCTACACCACGCAATTCATCTTCGCCGCCAATCTCGACCACGGCAGCACGCACTACGACCGCAGCGGCTTCCTCGTCCGCCCCGCGCCCATCGGCTTCCCCATCAAGAAGCACGACGTCAACGTGTTCTACCTCGGCTGGAACGGCGACGGCCACATCGGCAAACTCAACGTCACCCATTCCTTCTACCAAGCCCTGGGCCGCGACCAGGCCAACGGGATCGCGGGAAAACCCGTGGCCATCAACGCCCAGATGGCCGCGCTCGAGCTCTCCTACGACCGCGACTACCTGCGCCCCAAGTTCTCCCTGTTCTACGGCAGCGGCGACGACAACGCGCGCGACGGCAAGGGCCACGGCTTCGACTCCATCCTGGACAACCCGACCTTTGCCGGCGCCCCGTTCTCCTTCTTCACCCGGCAGGGCTTCGGGCTGGCCAACACCGCCCTCAGCGCCAAGACCCCCAACAGCCTCCTGCTCGACCTGCGGACGGCCAAGAACGAGGGTCAGGCCAATTTCGTCAACCCCGGCACGTTCCTGGTCGGCGTCGGTTTTGACCTCGACGTGACCCCCCGGATCAAGGCGCAGTTCCAGGCCAACTACCTTCGTTTCGTCAACACCGCGTCCATTGACCAGGCGCTCTTTACGAGCAAAGCCCGCCGCGACCTCGGCTACGACCTTTCGCTGGGCGTCACCTACCGGCCGACGTTGACGAACAACATCATCATCAACGCCGGCTTCGGCGCCCTGCTGACCGGCAACGGCTACCGGGACATTTACAGCGCCATCCCCGACCCCATCAACAATCTGACCAACCGCAGCGCCGGCGGGGTGGAAAACGTGCTCTACAACGGCATCATCGCGGTGACGTTGACGTATTAGACCACCGGTGAAGGGCATTTTTGTCCGCAGATGACGCAGATTGACGCAGATTGACGGCAAGGGGTTCCAGAGTTTCGGCTAGAGGGGGAGCGGCTCTTGGTTTGGCAACCTCGCCGCCGCCGGTCAAACGGAGGCCCGCTACCGCCAGGGGGCGTTTGCCGGCCTTCTCTCCACCCCTCCTGAAAATAATCTGCGGATATCTGCGTCACCTGCGGACCAAACTCCGGCGCGGCCCGCGGAACGAGGCGCATCAAACCACGACGAAGTCCGTCGTGCGAAGCTCCCGCATCAGCGTCTCGTGCAGGGAAGGCCGCGGACCCCACGGCAGGCGCCAGCGGCCGGGGCGCGCGGCGGGGCGGCCGATGACGAGGTGCGTGACACCGTATTCCCGCACGAAAGCCGTCAACGCCGCCGGGATGTCCTCGCCGCGCAGGCGGATCACGATGCCGCCCATGCGCTGGGCCGTTTCCAGGGTGTCGCCGAGCCGGCGCTGAACGGCGCTGTCAATGGTGATGGGCGTCTCGCCGGGTGTTTGCACATAGACGGCATACCAGGAGTCCGCGTTGAACTGGGCGGCGATCCGGGCGGTTTTCCGCAGGAGGGTGCCGGGGTCCGGGCCGCGGCTGGAAAGGGCTACGGCGACCTGGGCCACCCCGCCGGCGAGGTGCTCCGGTTCTCCCGGGGAGGTCACCGTCGGGTCGGCCGCGCGCTGGCGGCGGTCGAGGAAGTTGGCGCTCTCGCTCAGGGCCAACTCGCGCAGCCGGGTCAGGTTGTTGGGGGTGAAAAAGTTGACCAGCGCGGGGCCAACCCGGTCGGGGGCGTAAATCTTGCCCGCTTGCAGGCGTTCGATGAGGTCCTCGGCGGGCAGGTCAATGTTCACGATCTGGTCGGCGCGGAACAGGAACTCGTCGGGGATGCGCTCTTTCACCCGCACTCCGGTGGCGCCCTCGACGATGTTATACAGGCTCTCCAGGTGCTGGATGTTAAGGG
>CAXTFX010000571.1:0-2920 GCA_964243185.1 uncultured Chthoniobacterales bacterium | reverse complement strand
CCCTTGCCGCCGCGCTCATCACTTGGAACCGGGGCCGGTTCGGATTGGCTCTTAAATGGTCACTTAGCTGAATCCTACTCTAGGAGAGTGTTTTAGGAGGGTGCCGGCGGAGGGACTTGAACCCACACTTACTTTCGTAAAACAGATTTTGAGTCTGTCGCGTCTGCCATTTCGCCACGCCGGCTTAATTCTGACCCGCGCCTGACCGATGTAACGTGCAACGGGGTGCTAACTTCGTTCCTCGTCCCGGTGCCACGCTTGGTGCCACCGCGATGACGCGGGACGCGCCGCAACGGAAACCAACACGCGGGACGGGCACGCGGCGAGTTTCGCGCCCGTCTTCGGCCGCCGCAAGCGCAAGATTTCGGGGCTCTGGCGCCGCGGGGGACCCCGCGAACGCCGCGGCCGACCTCGCGACGGTTTCGGCAAGCCGGCGGCACCTCCCAAACGCGCAATTGGAAAGAGCCGCCGGCTACCGCGGGGCCGAACGAGACGGCATGGCCACAAGCAAAGAACCAAAGCCGGGCGACGCCGTGGAGTGGAACAGCGCCCAGGGCACCGTGAAGGGCAAGGTGGAGAAGAAGCTCACCTCGCCGACCAAGATCAAGGGGCACAAAGTCGCCGCCTCCAAGGACAACCCGGAGTTCCTGGTCAAGAGCGACAAGACCGGGGCCAAGGCCGCCCACAAGGCCGGGGAGCTGAAGAAGGGTAAGGCGGCGTAGGGCGACCGCGGCCAACGGCGAGGAGAGCAACCGCGCCAAAGGCTACGGGAGAGGGAGTGACGCCCGGTTGGACCAGCGAGCCGGGCCGCGCTGGCGTCGCCGGCTGATTCCCTCACGCTTTCTTGGCCCGGCCGGAGCCGCCGGGTTTCTTGCCCCCGCCGTCCTGCTTGTTGACGGTGGCCCAGGCTCGTTTTTCTGCCTCGTCGGTGGGAACGCCTTTTTTCTCGTAGCTTTCCTCGATGTGCTCGGCTTTGCGCTTTTGCTTGTCGGTGTATTTGGATTTGTCGCCTTGGCTCATAATATGAACGGGGTTCTGACCGCCGCGGGCGGGGTCGGGGGCAGAATTATCGCCGTTCCCCCGCCGGCTCGCGCCGGAAGAATTCCGTGACCTGTGCGACCTGGACGCCCAGCTTGAGGACAAAGGCGCGGTTCATCATCGTCTGCCCCCCGGCCAGCAGATACATCCATTGGCGCAGGCGCACGTTGCCCAGCGGGTTGCCGGGCTGGAGCGCCACGGTGTATTCCCAGCGGAAGGCGTTGCCGTAAGCCTCACCGGTGCCCGTGCCGACCACGTCGTTGGCCGCGGCCTCGTAGCGGTGCGCGTCCCGCCGGCGGATGCGCCAGTGGCGGTGTTGAGTCGCGCCGTCCTCGTAGGTAAACGTCTGCTCGAGCGCGAGGGTGCCGTCTGGCTCCCGCCGGCCGTCGCACACGGTCGAGAACCGGCGCGCGGGCTCCCCGGCCCGGTTCTCGAACACGCCCCACGAGCGCGTGCGTCCGGTGAAGAACGCAACCGGTTCAAATTCGGGCGTGGACCCAGCGAACTGGCTCGGGGCCAACGAAGCGCACCCGCTGCCCGCCAGCGTGAGCAGGGCCGCCAGCACGGCGACGGCCCGCGGGCGAACCCACCTTCCCCGCTGCCCGGACGATCCGATCATCCCCACCCTTCGGCCGCCGGAGCGTTTGCCGCCGTGTCGCCCGCGCGGCGCGGGGCCGGGCCGTCCCGGCGAAATGAGCACCGAAACCCCCCCCCCCCCCCCCCAAGTCCGCCGATTTGGCAGCGAGCCGATGCGCGTGGAGTTGAGCAACGTCACCCTGGAGGTCCACGAACGTCCCGCGGCGGGCGCCGCGGACCACCGGCCCGCGCTCGTGTTCCTGCACCACTTCGGCGGCTCCGGGCGGACGTGGGGGCCGGTGATGGACGAGTTCGCCGCCGACGGCCACCGGATGATTGCCCCCGACCTGCGGGGCTTCGGCGGCTCGGACGCACCGGGGGAAGACGGGAAGCAATATACCGTGGACACGATGGCCGACGACGTTCACGAACTGCTCGGCCGTTTGCAGGTCGGCCCCTGCGCGGTCATCGCTCACTCGATGGGCGCGAAGATCGCCCTGACCCTGGCGGCCCGCGGCCCGGCGGACCTGCGCGGCCTCGTGCTCCTCGCCCCGTCGCCGCCCTCGCCCGAGCCGATGGAACCCGCCGAGCGTGCCCGTCTCCTCGCGGGTCACGGAAACGGGGATGCCGCGCGGGAAACCCTGGCGAAAATCACCGCGCGCCCGCTGCCGCCCGCGTTCCAGGAGCTCGCCTTGGCCGACCTCGGGCGCGCCTCCGCCCCGGCGTGGCGGGCATGGCTGGAGCGCGGCAGCCGGGAGGACCGTTCCGCCGGGATGGCCGCCGGGATCGCGGTCCCGATCACCGTCGGCGTCGGCGCGCGGGACTCTAACATTACCGTCGCCCTCGTGGAACGGGAGATCATCGCCCGTTCGCGTCACGCGCGCACGCCCGTTCACGTCGTTCCCGACGCCGCGCACCTGCTGCCCCTGGAGGCGCCGGGAGCCGTGGCCGCTCTCCTGCGGACGGCCCTCTCAGGAGCCTCCCCCCGCTTCCGATAGAGCCCGCGGGGGGCCGAGCACCTCGCGCAGCAGGATGGCCCGGCGGAGCTCCCCGCGCGAGGTCGCGCCGGTGAGGAGGCCGCGCAGGGGCATCGTCCTTGGCGCCGGCGGCGGGGGGGGAGAGGTCGGCCGGGGCGCCGACCGGGTCTTGCGGGGCGGCGGGGGGGAGGGGCGGGGGATCGCCGCGGGCTCCGGCCGGAGGGGCGGGGACAAAAAAACTGGTGGGGGCGGGGGGGGCGGCGCAACGGGCCGGCGCGGCACGGGCGGGGGAAGCGGGGGCGGGGGGGGCGGAGGGGCGGCCGGCGCCG
>CAXTFX010000570.1:0-2930 GCA_964243185.1 uncultured Chthoniobacterales bacterium | reverse complement strand
TCCTCGGGGACGTCGGCCGGGTTCTTGAGCCGGTCGCTGGCGTCCCGGGGCACCCAGACGCGGCCGTCGTTGCGCAGCGACTCGCTCATCAGCGTGAGCTTGGACTGGAACTCGCCCTCGACGGGGATGCACGTCGGGTGAATCTGCGTGAAGCACGGGTTGGCGAAATACGCGCCCTGCTTGTGCGCGCGGAAGGTCGCGGTGACGTTGCAGCCCTTGGCGTTGGTGGATAGGAAGAAAACGTTGCCGTAACCGCCTGTGGCGAGGACCACGGTGTCGCCGGCCCAGGACTCGATCTTCCCTGAGAGCAAGTCGCGCGTGACGATGCCCTTGGCGTGACCGTCCACCATCACGAGATCAATCATCTCCGTGTAGGTGTGCATTTTCACCGCCCCGAGGGCGATCTGACGCTCCAACGCCTGGTAGGCGCCGAGGAGGAGTTGCTGGCCGGTCTGCCCGCGGGCGTAGAACGTGCGGCTCACCTGTGCGCCGCCGAAGGAGCGGTTCGCCAGCAGGCCGCCGTATTCGCGGGCGAACGGGACGCCCTGCGCGACGCACTGGTCGATGATCTGCGTGGACACTTGCGCCAGCCGGTAAACGTTGCCCTCGCGCGAGCGGAAGTCGCCGCCCTTGATGGTGTCGTAGAACAGCCGGTCGGCGCTGTCGCCGTCGTTCTGGTAGTTCTTGGCCGCGTTGATGCCGCCCTGCGCGGCGATGGAGTGCGCCCGGCGCGGGGAATCGTGGAAGCAGAAGGCGTGAACGTCGTAGCCCAGCTCCGCCAGGGTCGCGGCGGCGGAGGCGCCCGCGAGGCCGGTGCCGACGATCAGGACGGTGAACTTTCGCTTGTTGGCCGGGGAGATGAGCTTGACCTCCTGCTTGTAACGGTCCCACTTCGTTTCCAGGGGGCCGGAGGGAACCTTGCCGTCAAGGTCGCCCCGGGTCCCGCCGTTGGTCTGGCTCGCGGCGGAGGTCGGTTCAGTGGCGGTCGGCATAAGCGGGAACGGGTTGGGCGGGGGCGGAGAGGGCGGCGTGAGCGGGCTGTTTCTTCTGACCGAACGGCCAGGTGTTGTCGTTCAGCACACCGGCCATGACGGCGAGGGGCATGGAACTGAACCCGAGGAACATCGCCACGCCCAACCCGAGCGCGGCGTAACGCAGCAGCGGGGCGACGCGATTGTTCCGCAGACCCATCGTCTGAAACATGGACGAGAACCCGTGCGTGAGGTGTAAACACAGCAGACCCATGCCGAGAATGTAGAAGAACGAGATGGACCAGTGGTTGAACCCGGCGACCATCATCCGGTAAACGTCCACCCGATCGCCGCCCAGGCGCGGGTCCTGGATTTCCGTGAAGTGCGTGCCCTTGGCGTCAATCCAGCCGACGGAGAAGTGCAGGAGGTGGAACATCACGAACGAGAAGACGATCAGCCCGGAGATGGCCATCGTGCGGGACGCCTTGCTCGCCTGGACCGTGTTGTAATAGGCATACTTCGCCGGCCGGGCGGCACGGTTGGCGCGGGCCAGGGCGATGGTGGTCCAGACGTGGGCCACGAAAATGCCCAACAACCCGAAGCGGATCACCCACAGGAGCGCGCCGAGGTGGTGCAACTTCTCCGCGTAGCCGTTGATCTGCGCCGGCCCCCAGAACACTTGGAGGTTGCCGAGCAGGTGGCCGACGAGAAAACCGATGAGGGCGATACCGGTGAGGGCAACGACCCACTTGCGGCCGATGGAGGAGTGACAGAACGCGAGAAAAGCTTTCATGGCGGGGCTAGTTCCCCGCCAACCGAAACGTCGCAAACGGGGCGGGAGGATGCCGCACGGGGGGGTGTTCCCAATGTATTAGACGCACTAATGCTCGTCAACGCGCCGCGCGTGGAGAAAACGCGCATCCCGGCCCAGCCACCCGTGCTGCCCCTCCGGGGACCCTACCGCTTGCCCGGGGTGCTGTATTTCGTCTGGTGCTTGCCGTTGAGAGCTTGGTCGGCGCCTTCGATGAAGGTTTTGTAAAACTCGACGAGTCCCCCGAGGGCCGCTCCGGCGATGAGACTGAGGAGGAGCTTCTGGAAAAAGGTCGCGTGCATGATAGGCCCCCTCCTCAGAGCACGACGCGGGCCGCGGGGCGCCGGACCGTTCCGCGCAGGGTTGGCGAACGAACCCCGGAGGGCTGTGAGGATGGAAAAAGAAGGTCCCCGTCCGGCCGTTTCGCCCGTCGGGGGGAAATCGCCGGCTGCCCGCTACCTCACCCGTCGGCGGCGCCGCCGACGTGATGCACGGCGAAAAACTTGGCGATTGGTGGCGGCTACACCGCCCCGTGAGCGCGAACGTATGCTTGGTATGAGCAACCAGTCCCAGAACTCCATCGCCCTTGGCTGCGACGAAGCCGCCTTCCATCTGAAGGAAACCGTCCGCGCCCACCTGGAAAAGCGCGGCCTCAGCGTTCGGGACTACGGCGTTTACGACACCAGCCCGTCCCTGTATCCCGACAAGGCCGCAGAGGTTGCCGGCGCCGTGGCCGCCGGTTGGCACGAGCGGGCCATCCTCATGTGCGGCACCGGCATCGGCATGTGCATCACCGCCAACAAGGTCCCTGGCATCCGCGCCGCGGTCTGCCACGATCAATATTCGGCCGAGCGCGCCCGCAAGAGCAACGACTGCCAGATCATGGCGCTCGGCTCGCGCGTCATCGGCGAGGAGCTGGCCAAATCCCTCGTGGACACCTGGCTGGACAGTGACTTCCAGGGTGGTGGCTCCACGGCCAAGGTCGAGAAAATCAAGGAAATCGAGCAACGTTTCACCCACCCCCACGAATAAACCCACCCCCGTTCCCTCCCCCCAGAACCCATGCAACGCATCATCAACGATCCCTCCCGTGTCGTGGAGGATATGCTCGAAGGTTTCGTCAAAGCGCACGGCCACCTGGTTGAAAA
>CAXTFX010000569.1:0-2931 GCA_964243185.1 uncultured Chthoniobacterales bacterium | reverse complement strand
GTAGTAGGACAGCGGCTCGCTGCCGCCCCGGGCCGTTTCCCAGGCCGGGATGGAGGGCAGCTGCGTGTGCAGCCGGGCGACGAGTTTCTCGAACACGCGCCGGCGCAGCTCGTCCAGCGGCACGGTCGGCTCGGGTGCCGCCGGGGCGGGGGCCGGGGTGGCCGGCTTGTGCGCCGGCTCCGCGGCGGGGACCGGCTCCGCGGCCGCCTCGCTGGCGCTGGCGAGCCGCGTGGCGTGCTTCTCGAAGGCGCTGGCGACGACGGCTTGGAGCACGTTGGCGGCGAACGGCTTGGTCAGGTAATCAACGACGTTGGCGGAGTCGTGGGAAAGTTCCTGGATGGCGCTGCCGTGCCCCGAGATGAGCAGGACGGGCAGGTCGCGCGTGTGCGGGTCCGCGCTGAGGCGTTGGCAGAACTCTACCCCGCGCAGGTCGGGCAGGACGTAATCCAGGAGGATCAGGTCCGGCCGCCGCGCGCGCGCCA
Source organism: uncultured Chthoniobacterales bacterium (assembly GCA_964243185.1). Classification (GTDB taxonomy): domain Bacteria; phylum Verrucomicrobiota; class Verrucomicrobiia; order Chthoniobacterales; family SZAS-18; genus CAXTFX01. Next base: position 2,449 of record CAXTFX010000569.1, on the reverse strand, counting down.
CGGCCAGGCCCTCCTCGCCCGTGGCGGCCAGGAGCACCTCGTAACCCTCGGGGCGCAAGGCGTTCTCGATGAGTTTACGGATCGTCAGACTGTCGTCCACGGAGAGGATCACCCGGGGCGGCGTCACGGGAGGGGGCGCGTCGGCGGGGAGGGCTTCGGCGGCAGCGGTGGACATGCAAATAGGGGTGGCCGGCGGGCGTGGGTTCTCCCCGACCTTGCCGAACCCGCTTCCCAAGCACGCCGCGGGCCACGGACGGGCAGCGCGCGGGAACTTTCACAAAACCAACATGCAATCCCCGTAGGAGAAAAAACGGTAGCCCGCGCGCACCGCTTCCCGGTAGGCCGCCAGCACGAACTCCCGGCCGGCGAGGGCGCTGACGAGCATCAGCAGGGTCGAGCGCGGCAGGTGGAAGTTCGTCAGCAGCGCGTCGGCGGCCGTCACGGGCTGCGGCGGGTGGAGGAAAATGTCCGTCTCGCCCCGTTGCGCGAGGAGGTTCCCCGCCGGGTCCCGCGCGCCGCCGGCCAGAACGCGCAGGCTGGTCGTGCCCACGGCGAACAGCCGGCCGCCCCGCGCGCGGCACCCGTTGATCGCCGCGGCCGTCCCCCCGGCGATCTCGAACCGCTCGGCGTGCATCCGGTGCGCGCGCACGTCCTCAACCTTCACCGGCCGGAAGGTGCCCACGCCCACGTCCAGCGTGACGAACACGTGCGGCACGGCCGCCAGGATCGCGGGCGTGAAGTGCAGCCCGGCCGTGGGCGCCGCGATGGCCCGGGCCGCTTCCGCCGTCCGGGCGAACACCGTCTGGTAACGCTCCCGGTCCGCCGCGTCCGCCCGCGGCCGGTCCAGGTAGGGCGGCAGCGGCAGCGTGCCCACCGTTTCCAGGTCCGGCGGCGTGTCGAAGCGGATGACCCGCGCGCCGTCCCGCTCCGCCAACACCCGCTCGACCGTGCCGACCGCGGGCCCCACGCCCAGCGTTGCGCCGACCCGCGCCCGCCGGCCGGGCTTGACGAGGCAAACCCAGCGCGCCGGGTCCCCGGGGTCCACCTCGACGACCAGCAGTTCCAGCCGGCCCCCGTTGGCAAACACCCGCGCCGGGCGCACCCGCGCGTCGTTGAGCACGGCGAGGTCCCCCCGCTCCGCCCGCACGTAGCCGGGGAAATCCGTGAACGCCCGGTGCGCCCAGGTCCCCGCCGCCCGGTCGAGCACGAGCATCCGCGCCGCCTCCCGCCGCTCGGGCGGCCGGCGGGCGATGAGTTCATCCGGCAAATCGAAGTCGTAGTCGGCGGTGCGCAGGCTCATGGGGCCGCGCTCCGCGCGGAATGACGAAGGACCAATGACGAAGCTCGCAGGAATGAACCAACGCTCGGCTGGCCAAGGACGGTTGGGAGACGGGGGGACGCGCTTCGCCACCCCGGCCGGGGCGACCGGAAAGTAGCCCCGGGCGTCGGCCCGCGGTAGGTTAAACCCTCTGCCCGCATGAGCGCCAACTTCGCCGAGATTGACTTTCGCCCGACGCCGTTGGGAGACCTCAGCTTGCGCCGCCGGCGCCTCCTCGCGCTGGACGGGTTGGAGGTGTTCGAGGTTAAACTGGGGGACGCCTTCCTCATGTCCAGCCTGTTTCACGAGGTGGAGGTCGCCCTGGCGGACCTCGGGCTGGCCGCCGCGGCGGACGCGGCCCCGGAACTCGACGTGGTCGTCGGCGGCCTGGGCCTGGGCTACACCGCGCTCGCCGCGCTCCGGCACCCGGCCGTGCGCTCGCTCCGGGTCGTGGAGGCGCTGGAGCCGGTCATTGACTGGCACCGGCGCGGCCTGGTCCCGCTGGGACCCCAGCTCACGGCGGACCCCCGCTGCCGCTTCGTGCACGCCGACTTCTTCGCGTTGGCCGCCTCCGGCCCGGCGGATGGCTTCGACCCCGACCAACCCGGGGCCAGGTGTCACGCCGTGCTCCTGGACGTTGACCACTCGCCGGGCAACCTGCTCCACGCGCGGCACGCGGCCTTTTACCAACCCGCCGGGCTGCGTCGGCTGGCCGCGCACCTGCACCCGCGCGGGGTCTTCGCGCTCTGGTCCGACGGTGCGCCCGACCCGGGGTTCCTCGCCGCGCTGCGGGAGGTTTTCGCCGGGGGCGCGGGGGCGCACGTCGTCTCCTTCCACAATCCCCTGCTCGAGACCGACTCGGCCAGCACGGTCTATGTGGCGAGAACCCACTGAGGCGCCGGTTTTTAGGGCTTGGTTCCGCCCGTCTTCTCCCCGGTGCCTTCGCCCGTCGCCGCGTCGGGCTTCACGACGACGACCGCGGGGCTGCCCCCGTGCCAGACGGCGTCAATCTTCGTGGTGTTGCGGATGTCGTCGAGCGGGTTGGCGTTGAGCACGACGAAATCCGCGCGTTTGCCCGCCTCCAGCGTGCCCCGGTTCTTCTCGTCGCCAACCACCATCGCGGAGTTCCGC
>CAXTFX010000568.1:0-2937 GCA_964243185.1 uncultured Chthoniobacterales bacterium | reverse complement strand
CGTCCTGGGCGTGGACGCGCTCGCCCACGCCCACGCCCACGTCGGGGCCGCGGCGCTGGCCGACGCCCTGGCCGCGCACCTGCGCGCCCTCCAGGAACGCGGGTCGCTCGCCCCGGGAACGGATGCGCGCGCGGCGGCCGACGCCCTCCTCGGGGCCGTCCACACCGTGGCCGTTCACGCCGCCCTGGCCAGGCGCGAACTCCTGGCTGACGACCACAGGCGGGTGGCGGGCATAGTCGGCGTGCTCTGGCGGGGATTGATCCCGAAGACACCAACGGATCGGCCGTTCGCCCGCGGGCTCGAACCGCGGCGCTGAGAACCTCATCCTCTACGTCTCCTGGTTGGGACCGCGGTTGGTTGAGCGCGCCCCGGATGGGTGCAAGCTGAGCGACGTTTCCTGGCCCATGCTGGGCGTGGCAAGAGAAACCAGCGCTCCAGGCAGCAGGCGTCCGACCGATCGCGGTGTTAAGCGTGGGGTCGAGCAGGTTTGCGGCCGACGATGAGCAGGGTGCGGACTGGGAGGCGAAACTCCCCGTCGGCGTCGCGCACGATGTCGAGTTCTTGCAACCAGGCCGGCGAGGCGGCGGCCAACCGGTCGCGGATGGCTCGCAGGGCTTCCGGGCCAGAGTTCCCCAGCTCGCACCAACGCCCGACCGTCAGACCGGCTGGAAACTCCCGGCAACGGCCCTCGCACGCCTCCACCTCCAGCCCGCTTGCCGCGAAGAGTTCCCGCCAATGCTGCGCCGTGTAGGAGCGAACGTGCGTCGGGTCATGGAGCACCTCGATCTCGTGGTTGAGCGCGTCGAGCGCGGGGTCTGCGTCACCTTCCATGTCAATGATGGCCACATGGCCGTCAGGCTTCGCCAAGCGCGCCATCTCGTTCATGGCCCGGGGCAGGTCGGAGAAATGGTGCGCCGCCACCCGGCAAACGACCAAGTCGAAGGAGTCCGAAGCGAGCGGGATGGCCTCGGCAAACGCCTCCACGGTCTCGACGGCCACGCCACGTTCCGCCGCAAGGCGTCGGACCTCCCCGAGCATATTGGGCGCGGGGTCCACGGCGACGATGCCAGTGGCGATCCCCGCAAAGCCGAGGCCGGTGTGCCCCGCCCCGCTGGCCACGTCGCAAACGGATTCAACCCGCGGCAGGAGCGCGTGCAAGCGGTCTAGCGTGGGGCTGGCGCGATGGACCTCGCTGGTGGCGTAGGCACCGGCCAAGGTGTTGAAGCGGCGTGAGGAGTCTGGGTTCACGGGTAAAGATGCAAGAGAATGAGGTAACACTACATGACGCTGGGCTGGTCTGGGTCCGGCTGGAAAGCGGGCAGGTGGCGGGTATTGAACATGGGCCGGTTGACCCCGTCCGCTCTGGGGGAGAACGCCCCGCGGACGACCACGGCGAATACCGTCCCGTCGCAGTAGAGGGTCCGGCGCCCGTCATGCGGCGGGCGATGAGTTCCACGCCGTCCGAGGTGCCGAGTTGCTCCCGAACGAACTCCAGGTAGGTGTCGCGGGCGGGTGCTTTGCCTACGGCTGGCTTGCCGGCGCGTCGGGCAGCGAAAAGTGCGGGTTCTCGATGACGCCGAACCCGTTGCCCAACGGGTTGCCACCACGCGTCCGAGCCAGGGCGCTGGGGATGAATGGTCCCCGGGCCGCTGGCGCAAGTCCCTCAAGCGGGCGACCCGGTCGATGGGAGTGGTCCCCGCTCGGCCGAACAATTCTGCCCCGAGTCGCTCGGCGGCGTCCTGGCCCCAAAGTTCGGACAAGTTGATCCGGGCATCGGTGAATTCCGCCGCCGGCCGGGAGCGCGAGAAGGGGTAGGCCCCGCCCGGCCGGAAGCGCGCGGCAACGTAACGCACGGACCGGCCGTGGGTCCTGCGCTCGGCCTCGCTGGTGCGCTTCGCCCGGCCCGTGGCGCTGCCCGGCTTCGCCTTGCGCCTGCCCTAGCACCCGCGCCGGGACGCCGAGCCGGGCCACCACTGGCTGCGCGACTTGGTCGCCCGCACCATCCGTGCAGCACGCCAGGAACAAGGGAAACCGGGCGACCTAAAGAACTTGGGTTATGCCTGACAGTCCCATCAGGATTTTCCATTCGTTTGCTAGTCACGCCCCTTGACCTACACGCCGTTGACGTTCACCGCGTTAGTTCCGGGCCAGAAGCCCTCGCGTTACTCTTGACCCCGTTTAGGCGACCTTACGTCTTTCCCATGTATCAGCACGCCATCAATACGGACGCCCTGCCCTAGACGCCGCTGGATTTCCCGGGCGTGTCAATGCGCGTCGTCCACGAGAACCCCGCCACCGGGGCCATGACTGTTATGACCCGCCTGGACCCGGGCGCGAGCATCCCCGCCCACCGCCATTCCCGGGCTGACGAGAGCGTCTTCGTGCTCTCGGGCGACTTCGTGGAGGCGGGCACCAGCCACGGACCGGGCAGTTTCTTTATGGGGGCAGCGGGCAGCGCCCACGGTCCACACGAGAGCCGCACGGGCTGCGCGGTGCTCTCCACCTTTTCCGCGCCCCTGGATTTCGAGTTGGTCTGACGGCCTTTCGGCACCGCCAAGACGCCTGGCCCGGCACGTGCGGGAACGCCGATGGCCGGGGACCCCCGGTTCCGCGATCCGCTGTGCCCCCGATCATCAAACACCATTCTGGACTTCGCTACACCAGACGCCACCTCTCCAGACTAGCTTGCCTCGCTGCTTACCACGGCACCGGCCCGTCCTCGTCGAAGAAGCCACCGGTCGGCCCGTTGGCGGGCAGGGTGGCCAGGCGCACCGTCACCCCCGCGCCCTGCTCCACCGTGCGGGGGCCCGAGTGGCCGTTGAGGTCGGTGGCGCAGTAGCCCGGATCGGCCGAGTTGACCTTGACGGGGCTACCCTCCGCCGCCAATTCGGTCGCGAAGAGCACCGTCTGCATATTCAGTGCCGCCTTGGAGGAGTT
>CAXTFX010000567.1:0-2966 GCA_964243185.1 uncultured Chthoniobacterales bacterium | reverse complement strand
GTGGAGGCGCGCAGGGCGCGGGCGAAATCCCCCGCGTGGGCGTAGGGCGGCCGACCGCCGGGGAGGACGGGGGCGAGGGCGGCGCGCAGGACGTCGTTGCCCTGCTCCGAGAGGACGGGGAGCGGCGTGAAGCGTTGTGGGGTGGCGTCGGAGCCGGGGCCGCCGAGCAGCTCGACGGCGAGTTGGGCCAGCCGCTGGGCGCCGGGGGGATCCCCGCCATCATCCGCCGGGCTCGGGAGGCCGATCAGGGTGCGCCCGCCCCGCCAGGTGGAGGCATCCCCGCTGGCGGCGAGCGCCTCGTCCAGGGCGGGCAGCGTCAGGGGCAGGAACACCGGCCGGTGCGGGGGCCAGCCGGAGAGGGGCGTGTCGAGCAGGGCCGCGCGCGCGGCGGTGGCCCCCGGGGGCGGGGTGGCGTCGTTCCCCTCCAGGGCCAGGAGGACCTGTCCCACCGCGAGGTCCGGGTAGCGCAGGCCGGCGGCGGCGGCGTGATCCACGGCCCGGGCCATCGCGTCAACGAGCCCGAGCGCCTCCGGGACGGTCAACCGCCCGCGGTGGCGGAGGGTTTCCACCAGCGGCAGTCCCTCGACCCAGCCGGTGACGAAGATGGCCTGGGGCCGGTCCGGGAGGCGCTTCAAGGCGTGCACGGGGATGATCCCCGGGTCGGTCGCCACCTCCGGGCGCCGGGCCCGTTCCACGTCCGCGAAGACCCGGTCGAAGAGCGCGGAATCGCCCGCGAGGATGGGCGGGAGCAGCTTGAGGGCGACGGGCCGGTCCGTCTGGAGGTCGAGCGCCTGGAACAACCGCCCGCGCGCGCCCTCCGGCCCGGCTTCGCGCAGCAGCCGGTAGCGGCTGGCGACCACCCCGCCCGCGGCCAGGGGGACGAGCGACTCGCCGCGGGAGGTGCCGACCGCCTCCGACGACGACGCGGGCGGCGCGGCGCCCTGGCTGTCGTGGAGCAGCGCCGGTCCGGGGTTCTCCCCGCCGCCGACGGACGAGGAGGGCGGCGCGGCGGTCAACGCCTGGGAGGAGGGCGGCGCGGCGGTCATCCCGGCCGGGAGGGCGGCGGGGACGGCCGCCCGGCGCAGGGCGCGGAGGGCGTGCTCGATCTCCCGGCGCAGGTCCGTCGGGGTCTGCGGGCGGCCGGCGGGGTCCTTGGCCAGCATCCGGCGCAACAGGGCCACGGCCGGGGCGGGCACGCCGGCCCGTTCGAGGTTCTCGTAGGCCGGGTCGCGGGAAAGGTGCTGGGAGATGATCTGCGCCAGGGTCCCGGAGAAGGGCGGCTTGGCCATCAGCGCGAACCAGAGCGTGGCGCCGAGGGAATAGATGTCCGAGCGGGTATCAATCTCCTTTTCCTCCAACTGCTCGGGGCTGGCGTAGTGCGGCGTGCCCACGAAGCCGCCCATCGTCAGCGAGGCGGCTTGGCTGCCCTCGCCGGCCGTCAAGGTCTTGGCGAGGCCGAAGTCAATGACTTTGACGTGGATGTCGTCCTCGTCGTCGTCCGCGTCGGCGAGGATGGCGCGGGCGCTGGCGGCGGCGAGGGTGGCGTCGGCGTCGCGGTCCTCCTCGCGCACGACCATGAGGTTGGCCGGCTTGATGTCGCGGTGGACCAGCCCGATGCGGTGCGCGGCGCGCAGGGCGCGAGCGACCTGAAGGGTGATCCGCAGGGCCAGCGCCGCCGGCAGCGGGCCGCGGCGGCGGACGAGGCCGTCGAGGGTTTCCCCGTCCACGAACTCCATCGCGTAAAAGAAGGAGTCCGCGTCCTGCCCGAGGTGGAACGCCGCGGCCACGTTCGGGTGGGACAAACCGGCCGCGGCGCGGGCCTCGCGCAGGAAGCGGGCGCGGGCCGTCTCCGAGTGGAGGTAGGTGGCGTTGATGACCTTCAGGGCCACCGGGCAGCGCAGGTTGGTGTCAAAGGCCTTATACGTCACCCCCATCGCCCCGCGGCCCAGCTCGTGCAGGGAGCCGTCCGGGCGCCGGAGGACCTGGTAGTGGTGAAACGTTTCGGGGTCGGCAGCCATCGGGAGGGGAGGACAGAAAGACGCGGAGACGCGGGGACGCGGGGAAAAAGGAAGGGAGCGACGGCCCAGGTTTCTAGCACATCGGGGGGCGCTTGGCATCTTGCGCGGGGATGGGACGGACGCTTTTTCAGCTTTCCCTTTTGCGCTTCTGCCTTCATCCTGGCAGCTTTTCCGCCGCTCGTCTCCGCGTCTCCGCGTCTTTCCGTCTCCGCGTCTTCTCCTCCCGATGGCCGCCAAGCTCCGCGTCATCCCTCCTGCCAGCACGGGCGCGGCGCCCTTTGAAGTGCCCATCGGCAACACGGCGACCCTCGGGCGCACGGCGGACAACACGGTGTGCCTGTCGTTCTCCCCGACGGTCAGCCGCCAGCACGCCGTGATCCGCTGCCACAACGGCTACGAGTATCAGCTGATGGACCTGGGCAGCCGCAACGGCACGTTCGTCAACGACCAGCGCGTCGTCATGCCCGTGGTGCTGCGCGACGGCGCGCGCATCCGCATCGCCAACTCGGAGATGGTTTTCGAGACGGTGGAGGACGAGGGCAGCGGGGACAACGCCGACGTGACGGTGGCCGGCTCGATGATGGGCGGCTCCTCCCACGGGACGACCCCGCGCTGCGCGGCCATCCTGGTGTGCGACATCCGCGGGTTCTCCACCCAGAGCGAGATTTTGCCCGCCGACCAGGTGGCCATGCTCCTCGGCCAGTGGTTCCGGGACGCCGGCAACGCCGTGCAGAAGACCGGCGGCATCATTGACAAGTTCATCGGCGACGCCGTGCTGGCCTACTGGCCGGAGAACGCCGGGCCGCCCCGGGAGTGCGTGATCGCCTTTGAGACGGCCAAACGGATGCTCACCCTGGCCGCCAAGATGACGTGGCCGGTCAGCGGCAAGCCCTTCAAGGTCGGCATCGCCCTGCACTACGGCCGGGTGACCTACGGCAACATCGGCCT
>CAXTFX010000566.1:0-2989 GCA_964243185.1 uncultured Chthoniobacterales bacterium | reverse complement strand
TGGGCCGACACGGACGGCAAGGTGGACATCCTCATCGCCGCCGTCGGCACCGGCGGCACGCTGACGGGTTGCGCGGAGGTCATCAAACCCCGCCGGCCGGAGTTCCGCGCCATCGCGGTCGAGCCCAAGGACTCGCCCGTCATCACGCAGACGATGCGGGGGGAGCCGGTGAAGCCCGGCCCGCACAAGATCCAGGGCACCGGCGCCGGGTTCGTGCCGGAGAACCTGCACCTGCCCGTCGTGGACGAGGTGGTCCAGGTGTCCAACGACGACGCCTTCGCGATGGCCCGCCGCCTGGCCAAGGAGGAGGGCATCCTCGCGGGTATCTCCTCCGGCGCCAACGTCTTCGCGGCCATCGAGGTCGCCAAGCGGCCGGAGAACCACGGCAAGCTCATCGTCACCGTGGGCTGCTCGACGGGCGAACGTTACCTGTCCACCCCGCTCGCCGCCGAGGCGCGCGCGGAGGTCGGCGTCTGATTTTTCCAAAGGCGAAAGGTGGACCCGGGATCGCGGCGGGACGCGCCGCGACCCCCGGAAGGCGAAAATAAGAAGGGGTGAAAAGGGCCCGGCCGTGCTCTAAACTCTCCGCCCTCCGCCGCTACCCTCCGCCTTCCGCCTTTGTTTTGATGCCAACCGAACGTCGCCACCTCCCCGAGTCCAACGGCGCCCTGCCCGCCGCGCCCTTCGAGCGCCCCCCGGTTGAAGCGCCGGCCCTGGTGCTCGCGGCCCCGCTGGTGTGGGAAAAGTATAAGGCGCTGATCCTCGGCGCGTTCGCCCTGGTCCTGCTCGGGTTGGTGGGCAGCGCGGTCTTCGGGGCTCTCCACGACCGCAAGCTGGCGGCGGCCAGCACGGCGCTCGGGACGGCGAAGACGCCGGAGGAGCTCAAGAAGGTCATCGCGGATTACCCCGACACGCCGGCGGGGGCGGACGCCTGGCTGCTCCTGGCCCGGGCCCAGCGGGACAAGGGTGACGCCAAGGCCGCGGAAGCGACCCTGCGCGCGTTCGCGGACAAATACCCGAAGAACCCGCTTGCCGGGGGTGCCCTGCTGGCCCTGGCCGGGGAACTACAGACCCGCGGGGACCGGGACGGCGCGCTCGGGCTGTTCCAGCAGTCCGCCGACCGTTACCCGAAGGGCTACAGCGCCCCGCTGGCCCTGTTCGGCAAGGGCGAACTCCAGCGCATCATGGGCAAAACCGAGGACGCCAAGCGCACCTACGAAAATCTGATCGCCGCTTACCCGAACAGCGTCTCCGTCCAGCAGGCGCAGGGGTCGCTGCGGTTTTTGCGGGCGCCGGTGGCGGCTCCAACCGGGACGACGGGGGTTGCGCCGACCCCACCCGCGCCGGCCCTTCCGACCGCCACCAGTCCGGCTTCGACTCCCGCGCCGCCCGTCGCCGCGGAAAACGTTCCGGCCCCGGCCACTTCCCCCACGCCTTGAGGCGGTCCCCCCCCGGGGTATGCGTTGCCCGTAGCGGCGACGATGACCGCTGAACACGGGGCACGCTGAGAGAGAACCGCGCCCGGCGGTCATGGACCGCCGTCACCGGCCGGCACGGGCAAACGGAACCGCTTCAAACCAGCCCCTTCCGCCGCAACGCCTCGTCCATCGCCTGCTCGACCAGCAGCGTCGCCAGGTCCTGCGTGCCGGCGTCCAGCGCGGCGGCGGCGCGTTTTAGCCGGTCGTAATCGTCTGCCACCAAGGCGTTTTCTACCGTGCGGGCCAGTTGCTCGACCTCCGCGCGCGCCCCGGGCGTCAGCGCGTCGCCGGCTTGGGCGAGGGCGGCGCGGACCGCGGGGAGCATCTCCGCCGCCTTCAGCCGCGTCTCGGCCAGCAGGCGTGCGCGGTAATCATCGAAAGCGTGCTCGACGGAGTCGGCGATCATCCGCTCCACCGCGGCGTCGGACACGTCCACGGCGCCGGAGCCGACGCGCACGATCTTTTCCTGCCCGGTCTTCGTGTCGCGGGCCAGGACGTGCAGGATACCGTCGGCATCAATCTCGAATTGCACGCCGACGCGCGCCGCCCCGCGGGGAGCCGGCTCGAAGTTGAGGTCGAACTCGCCCAGGGTCCAGTTGTCCCGAGCCAGTTCGCGCTCGCCCTGGAGCACCTGGATCCGCATGGCGCCCTGGCCGGCGACGGCGTTGGTGAACATCTCGCCGGCCTTGGCCGGGATGGTCGTGTTGCGGGGGATGAGGACGTTGGTCAACCCGCCAAAGGTTTCGAGGCCCAAGGACAGCGGGGTCACGTCCAGGAGCACCACCCCGTGCACGTTGCCGGCGAGGATGCCCGCCTGCGTCGTCGCGCCCAGGGCGACGGCCTCGTCCGGGTGTGCAGAGGTATCCGGTTCCTGGCCAAAGATTTCCCCGACGAGGTCGCGCACGAGCGGCATCCGGGTGGAACCCCCGACGAGCAGGACCCGCGCGAGGTCGGCGGGGGCGAGCTTGGCGTCGGCCAAGGCGCGGAGGCAATGGGCGCGCGTCCGCTCGACGATGGGGCGGGCGAGGGATTCCAGCTCGTGGCGAGAGACGGAGACCCGCGGTTCCGAACGCGAAACCCCAGGCCGGAACGGCAGGTAAACGGTCGTTTCCGTCTCGGTGGAAAGTCGTTCCTTGGCGTCGCGGGCGAGCTCGCGCAGCGGCAGAAAAGCGTCGGAACCGGGCGTGAGTCCGAGTTTCTCCCCGAGGAAGCCGACCAGCGCCGCGTCAATGTCGTCGCCGCCCAGGCGGGTGTTGCCGTTCGTGGCGAGGACCTGGAAGACACCCGCGTTGAGCTCCAGGATGCTCAGGTCGAACGTGCCGCCGCCGAGGTCATAGACGGCGATCCGGGCCCGCTCGCCGAGGCGGTTCAAGCCGTGGGCCAGGGCGGCGGCCGTGGGCTCGTTGAGGATGCGCTCGACGGTGAAGCCGGCCAGCTCCCCGGCGCGTTTGGTGGCGGCGCGTTGGGCGTCGTTGAAATACGCCGGCACGGTGACGACGGCGCGGGTGACG
>CAXTFX010000565.1:0-3014 GCA_964243185.1 uncultured Chthoniobacterales bacterium | reverse complement strand
TCGGTGCGCTCCAGGGCGGCGGCGAAGGCGCCGGCGGTTTCCTCGGGGTCGCCGGGGCGGATGACGTCGAGGTTCGGGATGACGCGCAAACCCGGGACCGTTTCGACGGGCTGGTGGGTCGGGCCGTCCTCGCCGACGCCGATGGAGTCGTGCGTGAAGATGTAGATCACCGGCAGGTGCGACAATGCGGCCAGCCGGATACTCGGGCGGCAGTAGTCGGCGAAGACGAGGAACGTCGCGCCGCTGGGCCGGAACACGCCGTGGGCGGCGATGCCGTTCATGATGCCGCACATGCCGTGCTCGCGGATGCCGAAGCGGATGTTGCGCCCGCCGCGGTGGCCGGGCTTGAAGTCGTCCGGCGTTTTCATGTCGCCGATGTAGTTGAGGGTGGAGCCGTAGAGGTCCGCGGAGCCGCCGATGAGCAGCGGGGTGATCTTGGCCAGGGGCTGGAGCACGTCCTGACCGGCCTTGCGGGTGGCAATCTTCGCGTCGGCGGGAAACTCGGGGATGGCGGCGAGGAGTTCGGTGACGTGGGCGGTCTTCTGGTCGGTCTGCGCGGCCATCTGCTGGCTCAGGGCGCTGGAGACGACGAGTTCCTTGGCTTTGTCCGGATTAGCGGCTTTCCAGGCGTCGAACGTTTTGACCCACCCGGCGAAGGTGGCGTCGAGGGTTTCGCGGTGCTGCTTGAAGTAGCCGTAAACCTCCGGCGCGACGTAAAAGTGCTCGGCGGGCAGACCGAGACCCTTACGGGCTTCGTCGGTGAACTTGGCGCCGCCCTCGCCGTGGGCCTTCTGCGTGCCGGCGACCTCGGGGATACCTTTGCCGATGAGCGTTTTGGCGATGATGAGCTGGGGCTTGCCGCTGCCGGCGGCGTGGGCGCGGTCGTAGGCGTCCACGAAGGCGTCCATGTCGTTGCCGTCCACGGTGAGCACGTCCCAGCCGATGGCGGTGAAGCGGCCGGCGGCGTTCTCGCTCTGCGTTTCCTTGGCCATCGCGTCGAGGGTAACGGCGTTGGAGTCGTAGATGAGGATGAGGTTTTCCAACTGCTGGTGGCCGGCGAACTCCACGGCCTCCATCGCGACGCCCTCCTGCATGCAGCCGTCGCCGGCGAGGCAGACAACCTTGTGGTCAAAGATCTTGTGCGCGTCGGTGTTGAAGCGCGCGGCGGCCATCAGCCCCGAGACGGCCATGCCGACGGCGTTGGCGACGCCTTGGCCGAGCGGGCCGGTGGTGGTCTCGACGCCGGAGGGGGCGTGGGTGAGCTCCGGGTGGCCGGGGGTCTTGGAGTTGAGCTGGCGGAAGTTCTTGATTTCCTCCAGGGTCATGTCCGCGTAGCCGCTCAGGTGCAACCACGAGTAGAGGAACATGGAGCCGTGACCGGCGGAGAGGACGAAGCGGTCGCGATTGAGCCATTCCGGGTGGTCCGGGCAGTAATTTAGCGAATGGCCGAAGAGCACCGCCCCGATCTCCGCACAGCCGAGCGGCAGGCCGAGGTGGCCGGAGTTGGAGGCGTGGACGGCGTCAATGGCGAGCCCGCGGGCGGCGGTGGCGGCGGTGGCGAGGAGGGCTTTGTCGGACAGGGTGCTCATAGGGTTGGATGCTGGATGCTGGATGCTGGGTGGGGAAGGAAAATTCCGGCTGAAATCGCGGGCCACCTTTACTTTGCGTCCCGGCCGCCGACCTTTCGCGCCCCAAAACCCGTGCCGGCCGTGACTTCTTCATCCCGCATCCCGCACCCTGCACCCGGCATCCTGCGGCTTGGCCTCCCCAAGGGCTCGCTCCAGGACGCCACCGTGGCCCTGTTCGCCAAGGCCGGGTTCCAGATCTCCGGCGCCTCCCGCTCCTACCGGCCGTCGGTGGACGACCCGGAACTCGACCTCCGGCTGCTGCGGGCGCAGGAAATCTCCCGCTACGTGGAGGGCGGCTTCCTCGACGCCGGGCTGACGGGCCGGGACTGGGTGGAGGAAAACGGGTCCCAGGTCACGGCCCTCTGCGACCTGCCGTTCTCCAAGGCCACCGCGGCGCCGACGCGCTGGGTGCTGGCCGTGCCCGTGGACTCGCCGGTCCGCGACGTGCGCGACCTCCAGGGCAAACGCATCGCCACGGAGGCCGTCGGGCTGACGCAGAAGTTCCTGGATAAACACGGCGTGCAGGCGCACCTGGAGTTTTCCTGGGGCGCGACGGAGGTGAAGGTCCCCGACCTCGTGGACGCCATCGTGGACATCACCGAAACGGGCTCCAGCCTGCGGGCGAACGGGCTGCGCATCGTGGCCACGCTCCTGGAGAGCTACCCCCAACTCATCGCCAACCCGGCGGCGCTGGATGACCCGTGGAAACGCCAGAAGCTCGACGGGCTGGTCATCCTGCTCCAGGGCGCGCTGGCGGCCCGGGACAAGGTGGGGCTCAAGATGAACGTGCCGCAAAAAGAGTTGCAAACGCTGGTCGCCGCCCTACCGTCGCTCCGCGAGCCGACCGTCTCGCCGCTGGCCAACTCCGGTTGGGTGGCGGTGGAAACGGTAATTGACGAGAAAGTCGTCCGCGACCTGATCCCCAAGCTCAAGGGGCTGGGCGCGGAGGGCATCATCGAATACCCGCTCAACAAGGTCATCTACTAAACTTTTCTCAATCTCCCGCCCGCGACCGGCGCACCCCCAGGGGTGTCGGCGCGGGCGGATTTGTCCCTGCCAGTCCTGTCCGTTATGGGTTCCCTGAAAAAACGCCGGAAAGCTAAAATCGCCAAGCACAAGCGCCGCAAGCGGATGCGTGAGAACCGCCATAAGAAGCGGTTGCGCTACAAGTCCTGACGGCTACCTTGCGGGCCGACCATGCGGCGCGCACACGCGAGGCTGAAACCTGTCCTTTTCGGACGGGCGCGAACCGGCGACAGCGGGGGAATTTCTTGCCCGCCGCCCGCCGTGCGCTTGGCCGTCGCGATCTTGGCCGCGCTCGCGGCCTCTGCCGCCGCACCGCCGGGGTCCCGCGCGCAACCGACCGCCGCGGCGGCGCCCCCGGCC
>CAXTFX010000564.1:0-3015 GCA_964243185.1 uncultured Chthoniobacterales bacterium | reverse complement strand
CGCGAAATGAACAAGCAGAAAAAAGGATATTTGTTCTTCTGCCGTGGAATATGTTTTTTCCTGCCTTTCTTTCGCGTCTTTTCGCGTGTTTCGCGGGCACCTCTTCCGGCTCCGGGTCAAGCAAGTTCCGCGCACGCCGCGATCACGGCCCGCACCGGGATCAGGTCCATCGCCCCCGCCGGGATCACGGGCGCGAACTCGCGCACCGGCGCGTCCCCGTGCCCGGCCCGGAGCACGCGGGTGGTCGCATGGCGCGGGCGCCAGTGGAACGGGTTCGTCGGCCCGAAGAGCACGACGCAGGGCACGCGCGCGGCGGCGGCCAGGTGCATCGGCCCGCTGTCCACGCCGACGAACAGGGCGGCCCCGTCAACGAGCGCGGCCAGCGCGGGGAGGTCGAGCTTGCCGGCCAGGTCCGCGGCGGGCGCCGCGCCGGCGCGAATTGTGGTGAGGTGGGCATCCTCGAACGGGTCGCCCCGGCCGCCCGTTAATACCACCGGGAGGCCGAGTTCCCGCTGGAGCGTGTTGATGACCTCGGCCCAGCGTTCCGGCCGCCAGTATTTCTCCGCCCGCGCGCTGCCGGGGTGGACGACCGCGTAACGCTCCCGCCCCCCGGCGGCGGCCCTCGCCTGCTCCCGGCTATCCGGCGGGAGGATCAGCACCGGGCCGGGCGGCTCAACGGGGAACGTCGGTCGGGACAGACCCAGCCCGGCGAGATGTTCCAGGTGACGATCCACCGTGTGCCGGTCGCGCACGGACGTTTCCACGACAGAATTATAGGCCCACGTTCGCCAGCGCGGCGCCCGGCGCAGGGTGTCGCGCGCGGCCACCCGGAGACCCGCCCCGGAGAGCCTTGTCAGCAGGGCAGAGCGGTCGTTGCCCGTGAAGTCCACCGCGCCGTCAAACTTTCCCTGGGCCACCCGCCCGGCCAGCCGGAGGTTTTCCCGGGGCGCCCTTCGCCGCACCACCAGCGCCTCGTCCACGCAGTTTCCCAGGAGCAGCGGCAGCAACGGCGCGCAGCCCTCCGACAGTGCGAGCGTGACCCGCGCCCCGGCCCGCCGCAGCGCCCACAGCGCGGGCGTGGTCAGCAGGAGGTCGCCGATGCGGCGGAGTTGCAGGGCGAGGACGTTCAAAGCGCGCTTTTCTGACGACCGACGGCCCGGTCGTATGCGCCCAGCAACCGTTCGCGGAACCGGTCCCAAGAATACTCCGCCACGGCGCGCGCGCGGGCGGCCCGGCGCATGGCGTCCAAACGCTCGGTCGGGGCGGCGTGAAACTCGGTCAGCGCCTCCGCCAGCGCGTCCACGACGCCCTGGGGGACGATTCGGCCGTTGACCCCGTCGAGCACCACGTCACCGGACTCGCGCGTGGTGATCTGCGGCAGACCGCACGCGGCGGCCTCGGCCGTGGTCTTCGCGCAACCCTCGCAGAACGAGGGGAAAACGTGCACCGTGGCGCGTCGGTAATGGTCCTCTACCCGGTCGGTCGGACCGGGGAGATGAACCGTGACGTCGCTCCCCGGACCGGTCCAACGGGCGAGGTGCGGGCGGATTTCGTCGTGCACGTGGCCGACCAGGGTAAGTTCAGCCTTCGGTAGCCGCAACCGGTGCCAGGCTTCGAGCAGGAGGTGAACGCCCTTACGCTCGATGAGTGCGCCGACGAACAGCGCCCGGAACACGCCGTCGTCGCCCGGGGCGGGCTCCGGCGGGGAAAAACGGGTCGTGTCCGTGCCCTCGCCGATGAAGAACACTTTTTCGGCGGGAAACCCTTCGGCCAGGAAAGTTTCCGTCGCGCACGCGGAGCGGGACAGGAGGAGGTCCGCCAGGGCGTATTCCTCCTCCAGCCGGGCCGTGGTGATCTTGAGCCCTTCCCGCCAGGCGCGGGGCAGCAGCCGGGAAACGAGCCGGCGGGGCGGGGGAACGTTCTCCCATTTGCCGAACCCGTGCCGGACGTGCCACGTCGGGATGTCCAGCACCGAGGGAATCCCGCGGCCACGGGCGACGCGCAGGGTGGCCAGCGCGTCCCCGCTCCAGCCGTGGAAAAGGTCGTAAGCCCCGCGCCGCAGCTCCCGGGCGGCGGCCCGGTCGAGCGCGAGCTTCTTCGCCGCGTAATAGTGCGGCCGGTCCAGGACGGAAAGCAGGCGGACGGGGCTCCAGCGCAAGGACTTCACGAGTCGGTCGGGAAACTCCGGCCGCGCGCGGTTTTCATAGACCACGGCCATGCCCAGGAACCCGCCGCGCCGGGCCGCGCGCAGCCCCTCGTGCGCGACCAGGTCCAGGCCCCGGCCGCCGAGCCGGGCGTGGATGGAGTAAAGGAGTTGGCGGGGGAGCGACGGCAAGCCAGACTTTGTCCGCAGATTACGCAGATTACGCAGATTATTTCAGGGGTGGAGAAAGGCAGGCGATGCCATTCCCGAAGCTCCGAACCCCTTCTGAAATAATCTGCGTAATCTGCGGACGAAATCCGCGCGGTTCACGCCATGAAACTTGCCCTCGCCCGCCGCGGCTTTTCCCCCTCCGGCGGTGCGGAAGGTTATTTGCGCCGGCTGGTCCACGCGCTCACCGCGGCCGGGCACGAAGTGACGTTTTACGGCTCGCCGGACTGGCCGCAAACCGGGGAATGGCAACTCCCGGCGAAGTTCATCGCCGTGCCCGGCCGCACGCCGCGGGCGTTCGCGGACGCGCTGGCACGGCGGCGCGCGGGCACCCCGGACGGCGCGGCGCTGTTCTCGTTGGAACGGGTCTGGCGTTGCGACGTGTTCCGCGCCGGGGACGGGGTCCACCGGGCGTGGCGGGAGCGGCGCGCGCGGGCACCCTGGCGGGATTGGTTTAACCCAAAGCACCGCCAGCTTCTCGCGCTCGAAGCGGCCCTGCTCGGCCCGGCGGGCGGGGCGCGGGCGGTGATCGCTAATTCCGAGTTGGTGAAGCGGGAGATCCTCCGGGTTTACGGGACCCCGGCCGAGCGGGTGCAGGTCGTGCCCAACGGGCTGCCCGCGGCGGCGTTTTCCCCGGCGCCGAC
>CAXTFX010000563.1:0-3021 GCA_964243185.1 uncultured Chthoniobacterales bacterium | reverse complement strand
CGCCGATGTCCGCCGGGGTGATGTCCAGCAGGTTGAGCCGCTCGACGATGAGCGTTTTGAGCTGTTCTTTCAGTTCGGCGACGGGGAGCATCAGAGGCGGCGGGCGGGTCCACGCGCAAGCGCGCGTTTGCACACTAACCCGCCGCCGCACCCGGACGCAAGGCCCCGAAGCGACCGTCGAACTTCGCCCCCTCCGGTGCCCGGAGGGCGGCCGACACGGGCCATTTCCGGCACCCCGCGTCGGCCGCCAGGTCGGCCACGCCGCTCAATGGTTGTTGGTGCGCCACTCCGTCGGCACGTAGCCCAGCCCGGCGGCGGCGGAGATCGTCGTGCCGTTCATGATCCAGATGGCGCGGTCGCCCGTGCTGAGGTTTTCCAGGATCACGTCGGAGAAGCCGTCGAGGTTGAAGTCGGCCGTGCCGCCGATCCGCCATTCGGTGGGCACGTAGCCGAGGACGACGGCGCTGCTGATGGTCGTGCCGTTCATCAGCCAGATGACCCGCGTGCCGTCCCGCGTGTTTTCGAGGATCACGTCGGGCTGCCCATCGCGGTTGAAATCGCCCACCCCGGCGATCCGCCATTCGGTGGGCACGTAGCCGAGGACGACGGCGCTGCTGATGGTCGTGCCGTTCATCAGCCAGATGACCCGCGTGCCGTCCCGCGTGTTCTCCAGGATGATGTCGGGCCGGCCGTCGCCGTTGAAGTCGCCGGCGCCCCCGAAGCGCCACTCGGGCGGGATGGTCGGCAGCCCGGCGGCCCCGGCGATGGTGCCGTTGCTCATGAACCAGACCCCGCGGGCGCCGGTGACGGCATTCTCAATGAGGATGTCCGGCTCGCCGTCGCCGTTGAAGTCGGCCGAGCCAGCCATGTGCCACTCCACGGGCACGTAGCCCAGCCCGATAGCCCCGGCGATGGCGCCGCCGTTCATGATCCAGATGGCGCGGCTTCCCGTGTTGATGTTCTCCAGGAACACGTCGGGCTTGCCGTCGCGGGTGAAATCCTTCGGCTGGCGCGCGGCGGCCCCGAACCAGTTGAGGGTGATGTTGCCCTGGTCGCCGCCGAAGCCGTCCACGGCGATGCGGTAGAGCGTGCCGGCGACGGCGTTAAAGGTCACGCTGCTCTGGAGGGTGCCGCCGGAATCGTCGTTGCTGGTAACTGTCGTCAATGCGTTGACGGCATTGCCGGTGTAAACGGCCAGCAGGGTGTCGAAGCTGCTGCCGAAGGTGGTGAAGGTCACCGCGCCGTTGAGGGGGGCCTGCCAGTTATACCAGACCGAGGCGCCGCCGCCATTACCGGCGTGGCTGGGTTCGCCCGCCTCTTTGGTGGCCAGCGCGTTCGAGCCGGTAACGAGGCCCGCGAGGGTGCCCAGGAGCCGCGGGCTGCCGAAGTTGTCGTTGGCGGGCGGGAGCGAGCTGGGCGGCGGGGTCCCGGGCGGCGGCACGTCGAAGGCCTCGGTCACGGTGGAGGTGCCGCTAACCCTGGCGCTGTAACCCATGCCACGGGTGGCGAAGGCCGCCCAGAGATCATCCCAGTCCGCCCGGCCGAAGCCGGCGCTGTCGGCCGCGAAGAGGGAGTTGCGTGCCTGGATCATCGTCGGGCTGGCCGGGTCGAGCTTCATGGCGTCGGTGACGACCTGGAGGGCGCGCTGGTTGCCCGCGGTGTAGCCCAGGCGGTTGATGAAGCGGGCGCGCACTTCCAGGAGCATCATGCACCAGACCTCGCCGATGTTGTGCACCTCGTTGGCAGCGCCCCCGATGATCGGGCTGGGAGGGTAGGCGCCGTCGGTCAGGTTGATCTGAGCCGGGTCAATGTCGGCGAAGGTCAGGGGGTTGTGCGGTCGGCCGTTGGCGCCAACGGTGGTTTTCACCGCGTAGGGGAAGCGGCGGATGCCGTAGTAGTAGTTGTCGGTCAGGTTCCCGAGCAGATAGGTGACGTAAGCGCCGGAGGCATATATCCCGTTGACGTTCTCGTCCGCGGAGGAAAGGATGCCGCGGGCGTAGAAATCCGACCAGCCTTCACCCATACCTCCGCTCTGGGTGGTAGTTAAACCGCTGCCGTTGGCGTGCAGCCGGTTGGAGGTGCCGTGCGTCAACTCGTGCAGGAACACTTCGGCGTCCAGCGAGCCGTCACGGTCCGGGTTGGGGGCGGTGAAGACATACATCTGCATCCGGCCGGGCGTGCCGTCGGGCGGGGTGGCGAAGTTGGCGTTGTTGGTGCCGCTGTAATCCTGGACCTGCGCGGAGACGGCGTCGTTGCCCACGCCGCCGCGGCCGAAGTTGTTGGTCTGGAAGTTGCCGGCCGCCTCCGTGAAGCCGAGGAGGTAGAGGCGGTCGTGGTAAACGTTGCTCCAGAAGAAGAGGTTGGTGGTCACCCCCGCACGGTAGGCCGCGCTGGTGGGCGACGGGTTGTTGCCGGTGGTGAGGGGCGCCGGGGTGTAGTCGAAGTTGAAGACGCGGTAGGGCGAGCCGGTGGCCTGGCCGCCGGGGTCAATGCCGTCGGGGGCAACGACGTCCAAGCCAGCGTCGACGTTGTTGCCGGTGGTGAGGTTCACCCCGTCGGTGAGCCAGCCAAGACTGTTGAAGGTGTTGGGCGGCTCGTTGCCGATGAGGGTCACGAGCGTGCGGCCGACGGCCGGGGCCTGGTAGCCCTGGCCGGGCAGGGCGGGGGTGGGCGAAGCGGGGGCGGGGCTGTCGCTGGAGTAGATGGAATAGGTGGCGGCCTGGGTCTGGTCCTGGGTAATGTTCTTACGGAAGAGCAGCTCGCCGGTATCGGCATCCACGAGGACGAGGTAGGCCCGCGGCTGGCTCCAGAGCACCATCTGGTAAGCCAGGGTGCCCACGCCGGGGGCGACGGGGAAGACCATCAGGTCCGTCTGGGTGGCGCGGTCGAAGGGTCCGCGCCCCAGCACGGCGCTCCGGCCCGCGGCCGCGGCGGAGCGGACGGCCAGGTCGGCCTCCGCGACCTTGACGCCGATGTGCCCGGCGGCGGCGGCGGCCGCGGCGGAGGGGCTCAGGGTAGGCG
>CAXTFX010000562.1:0-3022 GCA_964243185.1 uncultured Chthoniobacterales bacterium | reverse complement strand
TCGGCAACGCGGAGGACTCCCCCGCCGGCGCCGCCGGCGCCACGCTGCCCTCCGGCCCCGAGCTGCGGGTCTTCGGCCGCCTCGGCGTCACTCCCGCGGAGGACCGCAGCCGCGCCGACCTCTACGCCGAGGCCGGCCTGAACTTCCGCGGGGTCCTCCCCGGCCGCGGGCGGGACGTGCTCGGCGTCGGCCTCACCTACACCGACCTGTCCGGCGACCTGCGCCGGGCCGCGCGGGACGCCAACCGGTTCCACGGCACCCGCGACGCCCTGCCGGACTACGAGGCGCTCCTGGAAGTCACCTACCAGGTCAACCTCGTCCCCTGGCTCTCGCTCCAGCCCGACCTCCAATACCTCGTCCACCCTGGCGGCAGCCCCCGCTACGGGGACGCCCTGATCCTCGGCGTGCGGACGGTGGTGACATTCTGACTTTTCCTGACGAGATGATCAGGCAGGACCACGGCTGCGGACGCGGGTGCGCGACGCCAGGGGGACCGGCATGGCTGCCGGTAGGTGTTCATTCGGGCGCCGGGTTAGGCTGCTTGGGACGGCGTTTGACCAGCGCCACCAAGTCAGGCTCGATCCACACGGTGTCCAGCCGCCGCGGGCGTAACTCGACGTGGCCGTAGCGGTCAAAGCCCCGGACGGTGTAGCGCCGACCGACCATGTGCCGGAAGAGCGCTTCGGTGCCCAGCTCGTCCACGACGCCCGGCGCGTAGGTAGCCGGCCGATAGCCGGTGACCCGGACCTTGTCGCCGACCTTGAGTTTTCGCTCTGCCATGCGTGTGGTTTAAGGGGCCTAACGGTTGCAAGTTCAGCGACTCCTACTGGCCCGAGCAGGACGTGGCAAGCGCCCCAAGCGTTCCAGCCAGTAGGCGTTCGCTGTAGCGTTGTGGTTAGGCCAGTTGGCGCATTACGGCGCAATGAGCGAAACTCGCTCGCTAGGCCCATCCAAGCCTTGAGGCATGATCTCCATATCTTCAATACCTTTGTATGAGTTCTTAAAATAACGAGCCACATAGTGCTTTGCGAAGAAGTCCATGCTGGACTTATTCTGGAAGTCATTCTGAACTTCAGCGGCTTTTTGGTCTGTGACAATTTGCAGATTTGCGCGGGGAAAACTTTTGTTTGCTGCGCTCAGAGTTTTGCCCAAGGCCAACAGTTTGGCCTTGGTGACATCCTTGGGTGAGATAAGAATCAAGCCGGCGTGCTGATCAGACCAGCCCTTTGCAGTCTTAATCTCCGTGTAAGCTGGTGCTTGCGCTTTGCAGACGCCAACACTTGCCGACAAGGCGAGGAACACGATTAGCATCCTAACAGTTCGATTTAAGGTGCTCACTTGGATAAATTGTTGTTGGGCCTAACCTATGACTCGACTTCTGTCCGAGGAAGCCTAAACACGAGCGCGTTTCAAGAAATCAAGCGAGAACACTTCTCGCGTAAGCCCAGCTCCAATCGGGGCATCTGGTAGGAAAGCCCGCGGCCCGGGGAATCCGTATCTCCTGCCAGTTCACTCGATGACGACTCTCAGCCCTTTGTCCACCATGCCGTAGAGCTTGAAGGCGTCCCAGTTCGCCAGGCGGATGCAGCCGTGGCTGGCGGAGCGGCCAATCGTGTCGGGGCTGGTCGTGCCGTGCATCCCGATGCCGGGGCGGTTGAGGGCGATCCAGGCGATGCCTACGGGGTTGTTCGGGCCGGGGGGCAGCTCGTAGGCGGTGTCAGAGCGTTTGCCGTGCATGAGCATCTCGTGATCCCAGCGGAAGTTGGGCATGAGGGTCTTGGCGACGATCTTCCAGGTGCCCACGGGCGTAGGGATGGCCTTCGAGCCGGGGGTGACGGGGAAGGCGGCGACGAGGCGGTCGCCGTCGCGCAGTTCCAACAGGCATTCCTTCGTGGAAATGTGGATGTAGGCCGCGGCGGAGAGCATCGGCACCGGCTCGGCGGCGGGCGGCGGCGGGGTCTCGGCGGGGGTGGCGGACGGCGCGGGGGAAGCCTCGGCGTTGGCGTTGCCGTTGGCCGCGGCGGCCTTCTTCTCCTTGGCGAGCCGTTCCTTCTTCGCCTTCTCGGATTCCTGGTTCTTGGCGCGTTGCCCCTCGCGCACGCCGGCGACCTTGGCCAGGTCGAAGGGGGGCTGGACGTTGGGGACCTTCACCGTGTCACCGGCCTTGAGCTCGTCGAACTTCTTCGGGGCGTTGAGCCGGACGAGGAAGTCGGCGCCGGCGTGGAAACGCTCGCCGATCTCTTCGGAGAGGGTGCTGTAAGGCAGGACTTTGAGCTTGGCCTGCTCCTCCGGCTTGGCCGGGACGGGGCCGAGGCTGGAGAGGTCCTCGGCGGTGATGGTGTATTGGGTGAACGGCTCGCCGACGTTAGCCAGGGCCGGGTCCTTCGGGTCGAAGGTGTCCTTGGGCGGGTTGACGCCGTTGGCCCCCTGCCACTTCATCCAGGCCAGCTTGGTGAAGCCGCCGTAGGCGCCGTCAATCTTGCCGGGGCCGAAGTTCGCGTGGTCCAGGAAGAGCTGGAGCCGGACGGCGTCGTCCTGGGAAACCTTGCCGGAGTCGGCGGCGCTTTTGGCGGAGGCGTCGCCGGCCTTTGGCTTGGGGGTGGTTTTCTGCTTCGCGTGGACGGCGGCGGGCAGGGCGAGGGCGGTGGCGGCGGCGAGAAGGAGGAAGGGTCGGGACATGGGGCAGCGGTTTGGCGGGGACCTATCGCACAACTCGTGCCCGACGCGCGGGCCGGGTCATCGCGGCCGAAAACGGCGGGCGGGGAAGGGGAGAGAGGAAAAGGATGAAGGTTGAAGGTTGGAGGTTAGAGGTTGAAAGGCAGAGGGGAGAAAAGGGAGAGAGGCATCGTCAACGGAACTCGTCCTTCATCCTTGACGGAACCATGACGACGAAGACCGCGCCGCCGCCGACGGACGTGCTGACCTCGCGCCTGGCCTTCCGCCCGCCGCCGGCGTGGGGGAACCTGCTCGGCTACCTGGCGCGCCGGGCGGCGCCGGGGGTGGACCTCGTCGTCCCGGGGGC
>CAXTFX010000561.1:0-3036 GCA_964243185.1 uncultured Chthoniobacterales bacterium | reverse complement strand
GCCATCATGGACACGCTCGAAGAACTCATGCGCGGGCGCACGACGCTGATCATCACGCATCGGTTGGCCACCGTGCATCACCTCGACAAGATCGCCGTGCTGGAAAACGGGGTCATCGCGGAGGTCGGCGCCGGCCCGGAGTTACTCGCGCGCGGCGGGGCTTACGCGCGACTTTACAGGGCCGGAAATTACGCGCCCACAGCCTGAAGAAACGCCCGCGGAACCCGCGAAAAAACGCGAAAGGAAAAAGACAAAGCCCGAGGTTTCTTCTGCCTTTCCTTTTCGCGTGTTTCGCGGGCATCAACATCTCTGAATTCAATGTCCCCCAAACGCATCGCTGTCCTCGGCTTCATGGGCAATTGCCCCATCGCCGGCGTCATCTGGCAACACGTCCATTACCTCGTCGGGCTCCAGCGGCTCGGGCATGAAGTCTATTACCTCGAAGATACCTCCCGCTACCCCTACGATCCCGTCCAGCAAACGCCGACGGACGACTATGCCTACGCGGCGAAGATCCTTTCCCGACTGGCGGATGAGTTCGGTTTCCAGGGCCGCTGGACGTTCTCCCCGCGCTATAAGGACCCGCACGAAACCGCCGGCCTTTCACGTCCAGAAGTCAACGACATCTATAAGACCGCCGACGTCCTGCTAAACATCTGCGGCTCGCACGAACTCAACGACGACCTGTTGTTGAGCGACAACCTGATCTACGTCGAAAGCGATCCTGCCGTCGAGCAGATCAAGGTGGACCAGGGGAACGCCAGCACCCTCGAATTCCTGCAACGCCACCGCGCCCGCTTCACCTTCGGCGAACTCGTCGGCACGCCGGAGTTTCCCGTCCCGCTGCACGGGTTGACGTGGCACCCGACGCGCCAGCCAGTCGTCACGGACCTTTGGGACGACGGGGGCGACGCCCCGGCCGGCGCGGTGTTTACCTCCATCGCCAACCTGGCGACGGGCGGCAAGAAGGACATCTTCTGGCGCGGGGAGAACTACGTTTGGAGCAAGCTGCCCGAGTTTATCCGCTTCCGCGGGGCGCCCCGCGCGGCGGGCGAGCCGTTCGAGCTGGCGACCACGTTCAAGGAGCGCGCCCTGGAAGCAAGCTTTCGGGCGGCCGGCTGGCAGTTCACCTCGCCGGACGGGATCAGCGTGGATTACCGCGCCTACGGGGACTACGTGCGCGGGTCCAAGGGCGAGTTCACCGTGGCCAAGGACCAATACGTCCGGCTGAACACGGGCTGGTTCTCCGACCGCTCCGCCTGTTACCTCGCCGCCGGCCGGCCGGTCATCACCCAGGAAACGGGGTTCTCGCAACTGGCTTACGGCGGGGGTGACGCGGGGTTGTTCGCCTTCTCCGACCCGGCGCAAGTCACGGTGGCCGTCCGCGCCATCAACGCCGACCCCGGGCGCCACGCCCGGGCGGCCCGGCAGCTCGCGCGGGAGCACTTCGAGGCCGAGGTTGTCCTCCGCGACCTGCTGGAACGCGCCGGGGTTTGACCGCCCTCCGCGCGGAACGACGAAGCGCGAACGCCAAAGCCCGAAGCCCGATGACGGAAGCCCACTTTTCCCTTTGCGACGTCCCAGTTTCTTCGTTCTGATTTCGTCCTTCCGCCCACCGGGCGGCGCCATGCCCTCGTCCTACGAAAAGAAGCTTCTCGCCGTCCAGGGCTACTACGAGCTCGGTCTGCCCGCCGAGGCGTTGGTGGAACTGGAGAGCATCCCGGACCCCGCTTTCCACGAGCGCACCGACGTGCTGAACCTGCACATGATGCTCCTCATGGACCTGCGCCGGTGGGCCGACGCGCTGCGGTCCGCCCGGCAACTGTGCGAGCGTGAGCCGCTGTCGCCCGTGCCGTTCATCCAGGCGGCGTTCTGCCTGCACGAGACGGGCCAGACCCGCGAGGCGCGCACCCTGTTGCGGGAAGGGCCGGCGGCGCTGGCGCGGGACGCCGTTTACCACTACAACCTGGCTTGCTACGCGGCGGTGCTCGGCGACGTGGAAGCCGCCCAGGCGCACCTGCGCGACTCCTTCCGGCTCAACCCCGCGATGCGCGAGGCCGCGCGCAAGGACCGCGACCTGGAGCCGATCTGGGATTTACTGTGACGACGATGAGCACGGGGATGATGAACGCGGAGGCGGAAGCCCGGGTGCGGGCGCATTTCGGGGGGAACTTCTCCGAACGCGGCGAACTCGGCGCCGCCGTCTCCGTCTGGCAGGACGGCCGCGAGGTGTTCTCCCTGGCCGGCGGCCGGCGTGCGAAGGACGAGGACGCGCCGCCGTTCACGGCCGACACGCCCGTGCTGGTGTGGTCGGCGACGAAGGGGCCCGCCAGCGCGTGCCTGCTCCACGTGCTCGCCACCGACGGGATCGGGTTGGAAACGCTCGTGGCCGCGCTGTGGCCGGAGTTCGCCCAACACGGCAAGGGCACCATCACCCTGGCCCAGCTCCTTTCCCACTCCGCCGGTCTGGCGGCCCTGGATGACCCGACCGCGGCGGACGTGCGCGACCACGCCAGCGTCGCCGAGGCCCTCGCGGTGCAAACGGCCAACTGGCCGCCGGGCACCGCGCACGGCTACCACCCGCGCACGTTCGGCTTCCTCCTGGATGAGCTCGTCCGCCGCCTCCGCCCGGGGCAAACGCTCGGCGGCTACTGGCGGGAGCACTTTGCCGACCCGCACGGGCTGGACTTCTGGATCGGCCTGCCGCCGGAGTCCGCCGCCGCCGGGCGCGTGGCGACGATTTACCCGGCCCAGCTCCCCTCGCGCCTGGGCGCCCGGCCGGAGGATCAGGCGGAGTTTTACCAGGCCTTGGCCGACGCCGGCTCGCTCACCCGCCGCGCCTTCGCCAGCCCGCCCGGGCTGCGCCAGGTCTCGGCCATGAACCTGCCCGAGAACCGCGGCCGCGGGCTGCCCTGCTTCGGATCGACGAGTTGCGCGAACTGCACGACGATCTCCGGCATCGCGCCCAGCCGGTCGTTGTCGATCAGCGTGCGCACGAAGTTCTGCGCATGCGTGTCGAGGTCGTTGCCGACGGCA
>CAXTFX010000560.1:0-3063 GCA_964243185.1 uncultured Chthoniobacterales bacterium | reverse complement strand
TGTGGTTCGCCGCCCCCTGCGTGTGCGCCAACTTCGGCGTCATGGCCGAGAACGCGGCCCCCGGCGGTTGTCTAACGACGGACGTGCGCTCCTCCGACGCCCTCGCCGCCGCCCTCATCCACCTCGCCGAGAACCCTGGTCTGCGCCGCAAGCTCTCCGCCGAGGCCGTCGGCCGGAAGCTGAAAACGTGGGACGATTATGCCCGGGAAGTTTCCGCGGCGATGGGCCGCCCTCCGGGCGGAGTGACGAATGACGAATGGCGAAGGACGAAGGAATGACCAAAGGCCTGGATGACCAAAGGGCAACTTTTCCGCCCCCCTTCGTCATTCGTCCTTCGTCATTCGGCATTTCAGGCGCTCCGCGCCTCGTCCTCTGCCGGCCGGACCGCGTGGGCGACGTGATCCTCGCCACCGCCTGCCTGGAGCCGATCCGCCGGCGGTTCCCCGACGCCCGGCTGCTCTTCCTCGCGCGGGAGGTCATGCGCCCATTGCTCGAGGGCCATCCCCAGCTTGACGGGTTCCTCGCCCTGTCGGCCTCCGGCGGCGGCCCCCGCCCGCTGGCCCGCGCCCTGGCGAACTGGCGGCCCGACGCGCTCATCCACCTGCACCCGGACCCGACGGCGGAGCGGGCCGGCCAACTCGCCGGCGTCCCCCGCCGCCTCGGCTACCGTCACCGCGGGCCGTGGGCGAACGCCCGGTTGACGGAAACGTTCCCCGACCGCCGCGCCACCGGGGAACAGCACGAGGCCCGGGCCAACTTCGACCTGCTCGCCCCGCTCGGCGTCCCTCCCCCGGCCACCGACGAGGAGCTGCGCCCGAGCGTCGCCCCCGTCGGCCGTTGGGAGCGCGCCCCGACCGCGCGCTACCTCGTGCTCAACCCCACCGCGCACGCCCTGGACCTGCGCTGGCCGGCGGCGCGTTTCATCCAACTGGCCCGGGAGGTCGCCGCCGAGCACCCCGGCCTCCCGGTCGTCCTCGTCGCCGAGCGCGCGGACGACCCCTCCGTCGTCGCCATCCGCGCGGCCCTCGGCACCGCGCCGTGGCTGGTGGACGTGGCCGGGCGGACGAACCTGGGCGAGCTCGCCGCCCTCCTCGCCGGCGCGGCCGCCCTGGTTTCCCGCAACACCGGCACGGCCCACCTCGCCGCCGCCGTCGGCTGCCCGCTGGTGGAAATCTTCGGCCGCGCCGAGCCCGCCTACGGCCCCGGGCGCTGGCGGGCGCTAGGCGAGCCGGGGCGCACCCGCGTCGTCGCCGCCCGGCCGTCGCCCCGGCGGTTCCTGGAGGGGAAACGGGCCTGGTGGCGCCGGCTGCACGCCAGCGTGCCGGTGGCGGAGGTGATCGCGGCGCTGGGGAAAGTCCTCGCGGCGTGACCAACGCCCGCTCGACATCCCGCACGGGCTGTGGTTTAGCCGGGGCCGCCGATGCGTTTCCCGCTCCCGCCGCTCGCCGCGCTCCTTCTGCTCAACCCCCGCTGCGCCGCCCGCGCCGGGGAGCCGCCGCCCGCCGCCGCGCAGGGGGGCTTCTACGCGCAACTTTGGCTGGCCGAGGGGCGCGGGTTCTTCCGGGACTGGAAGGCCGGCCGGGGCGAACCCGCCCCGGCCGGGGCGCCGCCCTGCCCGGAGCTCACCCGCGCGGCCGCCGGGAACGCGACCCTCTTCGCCGCCGTGACCTTCGCCGGGGCGGCCGCCGACTCCGCCGGTCTGGCGCACGTCCGCTGGGACGTGCGCGTGCTCCGGCCCGACGGCCGCGTCTATGCCCGCCAGCCCGACGCGCTGGCCCTGCGCGGCTGGTCGGGGCCGGGCACGCTGTTCCCCCGGCTGGGCCGCGACGCCGTCGGCCTCGTGCCCGAGCGCGGCGACCCGCCGGGCTTCTACCTCGTCGAGGCCCGCGTCCGCGACGCCGTGGCGGGCGTGGAGCTGCCGGTGCTGCGGGCGAGCTACCTGGTGCGCTAGGTTTGGCAACGTGCCGGCGCGGTGGCACATTGGCGGATGAACGGCGTGGCCCTGGAACTGGAAGAAACCCTGCGCGGGCTTGACGCCCGGTCCGCCGCGGCCCTGGAACGGGCCGTGCGCGGCGTGCTGGCCCTGGCGGCGGAGCGGCCCGCGCTCGCGAAAGATGCGGTGGACGCGAACGGCTATCCCATCGGCTACTTCGAGCAGACCGCGGGCGCGTTTGCCAACGAGCCGTTCGACATCCCCGACGACCCGCCGCCGGGACCCACGCCTGAGTGGTGATGCGTTATCTGCTCGACACCAGCACCTGGATTATCTATCTCAAGGACCTCAACACCAGGGTGCGCGGCCAGTTGGAGCGGACGCCGGTCGGGGAGATAGCCACCACCTCCGTGGTGTGGGCGGAGGTGCTGCACGGTGCCCGGAAGTATGGCAACCCCGCCCGGCGTCAAGCCCGCGTCGAACAAGTTCTCGGGCCATATGCCGAATTGCCCTTCAGCCGTGCGGCGGCCCGTCATTACGCCGACATTCGCGACCACCTGGAGCGAATCGGCCAGACCATCGGCGGCAACGACCTGCTCATTGCCGCCACCGCGCGGGCGCACGGGCTGACCGTCGTCACGCACAATGGCGACGAGTTCCAGCGCGTGCCTGGTCTGAACGTGGAAGACTGGTCCGTTTGACGCGCCCCTTTCTCTCATGCGCCGCGCCATCTACCCCGGTTCCTTTGACCCGACGACCAACGGGCACCTCGACGTGATCGAGCGCGCCGCCAAGCTCTTCGACGAGGTGATCGTCGCCGTGGCCGCGAACTCCCAGAAGCAGGCGCTCTTCAGCGTGGCGGAGCGCCTGGACCTGCTGCGGCGCACCACGGCCGAGCGCGGGCTCGACGTCGTCATCTCCCAGCTCGACGGCCTGCTGGTGGAAAAGGCCCGCGCCCGCGGCGCCGTCGCCATCGTGCGCGGGCTGCGGGCGGTGTCGGACTTCGAGTTCGAGTTCCAGATGGCGCTGATGAACCGCAAGCTCGTCGCCGAGGTGGAAACCATCTTCCTCATGCCCAAGGAGGAATACACCTACCTGTCCTCCCGCATCGTCAAGGAAATCGCCCGGCT
>CAXTFX010000559.1:0-3069 GCA_964243185.1 uncultured Chthoniobacterales bacterium | reverse complement strand
GGTCCCCGGCCACGCGGCGACCTCGACACTTTTCTACCCATGACCCCTGAACTCCGTCTCGGCATCATCGGCCTCGGTTGGCCCGGCGACCAGCACACCCTGGCCGTCGCGCAAACTCCCGGCGCCCGCGTGGTCGCCGCCTGCGACCTCAACGCGGAGCGCCGTGCCGAATACCAAGCGAAGTTCCCCCACGTCGCCCGGTTGCTGGGAGGTTACGACGAGTTGCTGGGGGTCCCGGAGGTGGACGCCGTGGTCGTCTCCCTGCCAAATTTCCTGCACTTCCCGGCGACCCTCGCGGCCTTGCAGGCCGGCAAGCACGTCCTCTGCGAGAAGCCTCCCACGCTCAACCTCACCGAGATCGAGACCATCCGAGACGAGGCGCGCGCCCGCGGGCTGACCTACGCCTTCGGCCGTCAATTCCGCTTCGACCGCTCCATGCTCGCCGCCCGCGAGGCCGTCGCCGCCGGCCGGTTGGGCAAGGTTTACTACGCGAAGACCCACTGGGTGCGCCAGCGCGGCATCCCCTTCGGCGTCGGCGGCTGGTTCACGGACAAGGCCCGCGCGGGCGGCGGGGCGTTGATTGACATCGGCGTGCACGCCCTGGACGCCGCGTGGTATCTGGCCGGCCACCCCCGGCCGGTGAGCGCCTCCGCGCACGTCGGCGCGCACTTCGCGGACACCGTGCCGGCGGGGGTGAAGTTCGACGTGGACGACACGGCCGTGGCCTTCCTGCGCTTCGCGGACGGGCTCTGCATCCACCTGGAGGCCACCTGGGCGATGAACCTGACCGACGTGGGCAAGCCGAACTCCTGGTCCGTGCAGGAGTCCATGAACACCACGCTCCACGGCGAGGCGGCGACCCTGCAAATTGACCCGCCGTTCCTCTTCCGCCTGGACCCCCAAAATCCGATGGCGATGCTCAAGGTCCCGCTGCTGCCCGACGAACCCGCCGCGACCGCCCCGGCCGCCGACGATGATGACGGGGCCAACCCGCCGGTCAACCCGGGCTTCATCCGGCAGATGGACGACTTTTGCCGCGCCGTGCGCTCCGGCACCGAGCCGACCAACAGCGTCAGCCAGGCCGTCGAGCTGATGCGGATGCTCATGGCCATCTACGAGAGCGGCCGGACGGGGCGCGAGGTGCGGTTGGATTGAACCGGGCGGCGGGTCGTAGAGGGATTAGGGGCGGTGGGATGCCGCCCCCACGCCCCGGTATGCCACCTCCCACCCCCCGCGCCCTGCGGCAGCACTTCGCCCGGCACAACGCCCGCGCCCTCGGGCTGGCCGCGGCGTCCGGCGCCGGCGCGGCGCTGCTCTGGGGGTTGCTCGGGCTCGGGGCCTACTGGTTCACCCTGCTCGCGGCCACCATCGCGCGGGGCACCGACCCGGAACGTTCCCTGGAAATCTTCGACGCCCACGACCTCGTCGGCCCGCGGTTCTGGCCGGCGCTCGCGGGGAGCGCGGCGGCCCTGGTGATCCTGGCGCTGGTCGCCCGACGCGGTCGCTGGGGGGACCGCCTGCGCGACGGCCGGTTCTACGTGTTCTGGGGGGTGTTGGAAGTCTTGCTCCTCGCGCCTAACGTCCTGTTGGCCGCCTGGGGCAACCTGCGGGCGTTGGTCTGGGTCCCCGCGGGCGACCGGCACCTGGCGTGGGCGCTGTTGCAGGCCGTCGGCGCGCACCAACGGGCGGGCGACCCGCTCACGCTGGCCGGGGTCGCCGCCGAGGTCGGGGCTGCCGGGCCATCGCGCCCCAGCCTGAACCGGGCACTTTTCGCCCTCCAGCTCACGGGCCTGGTGACGTTGGGCGAGCAAACCGCGGGGGGCTGGCTCCTGACGCTGGCCGGCGAGGAGGCGCGGGCATTGTGCGGGTGGCCGGCGGCGCGGACGGAAACCGCCGAGAAAGAGGAAGCCCCGGCAAATGACGGGAGAAACGCGCCCTCTACCTGGATTAGCCCAGGAACTTGTCCGGGTTCAGCACCCCCGCCGGGTCCAGGGCGTCCTTGAGCCGCCGGTGCAGCGCCCGGTTCTCCGCCGAAAGCGCCCGCTCGAACCACCGCCGTTTCGCCAGCCCGACGCCGTGCTCCCCCGTGATGGCGCCGCCCCAGGCGAGCACCTGCGTGAACAGCTCGTCCAGCGCCCGGTCCACGTTCGCCCGGACCTCCGCCCGCTCGTGGTAGCCGCCGGCCATGAGGTTGACGTGGATGTTCCCGTCGCCCGCGTGCCCGAAGCAGGCCACCGGCACGCCGTAGCGGGCTTGCAGTCCCCCGGCGAAGTCAATGAGGTCCACCAACCGGCCCCGCGGGACGACGAGGTCCTCGTTGAGCTTCGTCAACCCGGTCGCCTTCAACGACTCGGAGAACGCCCGCCGCAGGTCCCAGAGCCGTTCGCACCTGTCGTTCAACGCCGTCTCCGGCGTGAGCGCGCCGACGCCGCGCAGCATCCCGCGCAGCTCCTCGATCTCCCCGCGCAACGAGCCCTCCCGCCCGTCCAACTCCAACAGCAGGTGCGCCTCGCCCGCCGGCACGTTGCCCGCGCCGACGTGCGCCCGCGCGGCTTCCAGCGTGAAACGGTCCGCGATTTCCAGCGCCGCCGGCAGCCAGCCCGCCGCGAACACCGCCTGCACCGCCGCCGCCGCCGCCCGGATGTCGGTGAACCCGCACGACAACGCCGCCCGCGCCGGGGGCAGCGGCAGCAACCGCAACGTCGCTTCCGTGACCACGCCTAGCATCCCCTCGGAGCCCACGAACAGCCCCACGAGGTCGAACCCAGTCTTGTTCTTGTGCGTCCGCCCGCCACAGCGCACCACGTCGCCGTTCGCCAGCACGACCTCCAGGCCGAGGACGTAGTGCCGCGTGACGCCGTATTTCAGGCACTTCGGCCCGCCGGCGTTCGTGGCGATGTTCCCGCCGAGCGACGAATGTTTCAGGCTCGCCGGGTCCGGTGGGTAGAACAGCCCCCGCGCCCGCGCCGCCGCCTGGAGTTCCCCCGTGATGACGCCCGGCTGGACGACGGCCACGAAGTCGCGCTCGTTCAGTTCCAGCACCTGGTTCAGCCGTGCCAGGGACAGCGC
>CAXTFX010000558.1:0-3071 GCA_964243185.1 uncultured Chthoniobacterales bacterium | reverse complement strand
CCGCCCGCCCCGTCCGCGCCGCGCTGTCGTCCGCGGCCCGCCGCCGGGCCGCCGGCTCGCCCGGGCAGCGCTTCGTCGGGCGGCTGGCCCGCTCGCGGTTCTTCATGGTTTCGCTGGCGTTGCACTTCATCCTGGTCATCACCGGCGGGACGGCCGTGCTGGTTAAAAACGCCGTCCAGTCCAATGACGTGATGGACGCGGAGGGCGGCAACCTCGTCGCCACGGACGTCGCCGTGCTCCTGCCGGACCCGGTGCTCCAGCCGCTCGACCAGGCCGTCCAGGCGGCGGTCAACCCGGCGGCCGACCTTCCCACGGCGCCCTCGCTCGACCCGATCATCTCGGCGTCGGCCGTCACGGCTTCGTTCAGGCTGCCCCAGGCCGCCCTCGTCGTCCCCACGTCGGGTCCGGCGACGACCATCTCGGCCACCTCGGCGTCCGCGGCGGCGGCGGGCGCGCCGATGATCGGCAAGATCCCCGCCAGCTTGGCCCGGCAGATGGTCGCCTTCTCCGCGGGCACCGGCGCGCCGGGCGCCGAGCGGGGCAGCGGCGTTTCCAAGGGTCGCACGTTCCAGTTCACCGCCTACGTGGCCAAGTATGCCGGCGGCGACTGGGCCAGCACGGTGCGCGTGCAGAACGGCAGGATCACGATGGGCTCCTTGTCTAACCTACTCTACCTGTTGAACAAGTGGAGCCGGGACAAGATCAAGGCCGACCCGGACCCGGTGCCGTTGGACCTCGCCAGCGACGACCTGTTCACCAAGCGGCCGCCGTTCATCTTCTTCAGCGGCCACCAGGATTTCAAACTGACCGAGAAGGAGGTCGCCAACCTTCAGAAATACGTCCAGCTCGGCGGGGCCATCTGGGGGGACTCCTCCCTGCCGGGCCGCCGCTCACGCTTTGACCTCGCCTTTCGCCGGGAGATGAAGCGGGTGCTGCCGGACATTGACAAGACGTTCGAGCCGTTGGCGCCGAACCACGCGATTTTCACCAAAACGTATTTCCCCGAAATCCGCGAAGCCCCGCCTGGCCTGAACTATTTCCGCGAGCCGGTCGAGGCCCTGAAAATCTACGACGAGATCGCCGTGCTCTACACCGCCAACGACTACGGCGACATGTGGCAGGTTGGCATGGACGAGCAGGGCCGTTACGATGAGCGCAAGGATGAGAACAACAACTACGTCGCCATCAACCGCGCCTCCTTCGACAACCGCGACATTTACTTCCGCAACCTGGAAACCAAACCGTTGGCTGATTCCTACAAGTTCGGCGCCAACATCGTGTTGCACCTGCTGACCCGCTGGGAGGAGAAGCTGGGGAACGTGCCGACGGGGTTGTGAGGTCAGAGTGGGAGGGACCCGCTCCGTCGGGTCCGCCGCTGCCGCAACCGGCGTCCTTTCGAGAACGGCGGACCCGACGGAGCGGGTCCCTCCCGGGCCGTCAAATAGCTCGAACCTTGATGTCGGAGGGTCCCTCCCACGCCGACAAGAACCCGTCCACCAGCCGCGGCAAATCGTCGGCATAGCCGCCTTCCAGCAGGCAGGCGACCGGGCAGGGCGCCTCCTCGTGTAGCCATCGCGCGAGTTCCACGAAATCCTCCGCCCGCAACGTCATGTCCGTGATCGGGTCGCCCGCGTAGGCGTCGAAACCCGCCGAGACCAGAACCAACTCCGGCCGGAACGCGACGACTTCCCGCCAGCTCGCGCGCAACGTTGCCAGGTGCCGCTCCGGGGCGGTGCCGGGTGGCACCGGGTAATTCCGCACGTTGTCGAACGACCGCGCCCCTGTGCCCGGCCAGCCGGGTAGCTGG
Organism: uncultured Chthoniobacterales bacterium; assembly: GCA_964243185.1. GTDB lineage: Bacteria > Verrucomicrobiota > Verrucomicrobiia > Chthoniobacterales > SZAS-18 > CAXTFX01. The sequence continues at coordinate 1,264 of CAXTFX010000558.1, read as the reverse complement.
TGGACGCTGCTGAACAGAAAACCTTCGCGCCCGTGCAAGAGCGCCTCCGTGCCGTTGCCGTGGTGGGCGTCGAAGTCCCACACCGCCACGCGCTCGACGCCGTGGTCGGCCCGGGCCGCGAGGGCGGCCACGACGGCGTTGTTCAGGTAGCAAAACCCCATCGGCCGGTCCGCGAGCGCGTGGTGGCCGGGCGGGCGCAAGAGCGAGAAAACCTGCTCCCCGGCCAGGGCCAGCCCCGCCGCCCGCACGGCGCTGCCCGCCCCGCGGCGGGCGTGGACATCAATGTCCGGGTAGCCGGGGCAGTCCGCATCGTAACCGGCGGCCGGCGGGTGCCGCAGCGCCGCCAGGTGCCCCGGGGTGTGCGCCCGGAGCAGCGCGGCGTCGCCGGGGTCGGCCGGCGGGATCTCCCAACGCCAGTCCCCGTGCCCGGCCCGCAGGTGCGCGGCGGTGCCCGACACGCGCGCGGGCCGCTCGGGGTGCCCCGGAAAATTGTAGGCCGCGCAGGCGGGATCGTGGAGGATGACCATGAGCAGGACCCGGCCAACTTCCTCGGAGCGCCGTATTTTTGTCAACCTCCCCCGGGGCAAACGAGTGGCGGCAGGCGGATTGACACCCCCGGCTGGCCTGTTACCATTGCGCCCGACTCCCTAAACCTGAACGCCCAGCCGACCACGGGGTCACTCCGGGCGCGACGCCATGAGATTCCCACTTGCTTCCACCGGAAAGATCGCCGCCCACATCATCCGCCACAAGCTCCGGCGCACGCCGCGCTTCGCGACCGTGCTCCAACTGGAGCCGCTGCACACTTGCAACCTGACCTGCACCGGTTGCGGTCGCATCCGGGAGTATTCCACCAACCTGAAGGATGTCCTCCCGCTGGCCGACTGCCTCGCCTCCGCGGAGGAGTGCGGCGCGCCGATGATCTCCATCTGCGGCGGCGAACCGCTGATCTACCCGCAGATCGAGCTGCTCTCCGACGGCCTGCTCAAGCAGGGCCGCATCGTCTATATCTGCACCAACGCCATGTTCATGCGCCGCAAGATGCGCGGGCACCTAGCAAAGCTTTTCACCCAGAAGCCGGCGGAGGCCGAGAAGCAAATCGCCGTTCTCCGCGCGCAGGAGCTCCTCTCCGAAAAGGACGCCGCCGACATCCGCAAGGGCCTCAAGGACCCCGCCGCGCCGACGATGGCGCCGAGCCCATATTTCTTTTGGAACGTCCACCTCGACGGCCTCGAATACACCCACGACCTGATCGTGGAGCGCG
>CAXTFX010000557.1:0-3072 GCA_964243185.1 uncultured Chthoniobacterales bacterium | reverse complement strand
TCTGCCCGGCCGGCAACCCGCGGAACGCCGCCTGCACCGTGTCGAGCCCCTCCGCGGCGCCGAGGCCCAGCGCCGCGAGCGCGTCCGGGCGCTGGAGCACCGCGAGCGCGGGGGTCCCCGCCAGCACCGGGCGCCGCACGTCCTCCGCCCCGGGCCGCACGCGCAGGATGCCGGCGATCTCCCGCGCAACCCGGTCCAGCGCCGCCAGGTCCTCCCCCGTCGCCCGCACGACCACCGGCGCCGTGAACCCGCCGCTGACGGTCTCCTCCACGCGCTCGCCCAGGAACGTGTTCACGGCGAACTCCACCCCGGGGAACCCTCCTCCCGCTCCCAGCGCGCCCCGGATCGCCGCCGCCGCGCCCTCGGTCTCGTCCCCGGAAAGGCCCGGCCGCAGGCGCACCTGGAAATCGCTCTGCTCCGGCCCCAACACGTCGTCCGCCAACTCCGCGCGGCCGACCTGTTGCGCCACGGAACGCACCGCGGGCAACGCCGCCAGCCGCGCCGTGACCAGCCGGCCCAGCCGCAGCGACTCCCCCACGGACGTTCCCGCCGGGGCGTTGAGGTGAACGATGAGATGGCCCTCGCGCAGCTCCGGGATGAGCCCGCCCCGGAAGAACGGCACCATCGCCAACCCGGCGACCGTTCCCAGCGCGACCACGGTCCCGACCGCTCGCGGCCGGCGCTCGACCCCTTCGAGCAGGCGGAGGTAGCGCGCCCGCAACCCGACCAGCCAGCGGCGCTCCCCGGAAAGCGTCACGGACCGGCCGAAGACCCACAGGCACAACGCGGGCGTCACCGTCAGCGCGACGCCCAGGGAAGCCCCGACGGCGGCGAGGTAGGCCCACCCGAGCGGGGCGAACAGCCGGCCGGCCAGCCCGCCGAGGGTCAGCACCGGCACGAACGCCAGGCCGATGGCCGCCGTGGCGAAGACCACCGCGCCGCGCACCTCCAGGGACGCGGCGAGGACCACCCGCCACGCCGGGCGGGCGGCCGGGCCGACGTTCTCCCGCAGTCGCCGCAGGATGTTTTCCACGTCAATCACGGCGTCGTCCACCACCTCGCCGAGCGCGATGGCCAGGCCGCCGAGGGTCATCACGTTCAACGACACGCCGCCGGCCACCAGCAGCGCGACGGCGGTCAACAGCGAGAGCGGGATGGCCAGCGCGGAGATCGCCGCGGCCCGCCAATCACGGAGGAACGCCAACAGCGCGGCGACCACGAGCACGGCGCCGAGCCCCAGGGCGAACCGCACGTGGCCCAACGCCGTTTCGATGAAATCCGCCGGCCGGAACAGCCCCGGCTCGACCCGCACGCCCCGGCCGGCGAGCGCGGGGCTCACCTCGGCCAACACGCGCTCGACCTCGCGGCCGACGTTCCGCGGGTTCGCCCCCGGCCCGGCGGCGACGAGGAAGACGATCCCCTCCCGGCCCCCGATGGCCGCGGCCCCGACGCGCGGCGCCGCGCCGTCCACGACCCGGCCGAGGTCGCCGAGCGTGAGCCGCCACGCCCGCTCCGCCCCGCCGGTGCCGGTCAGCGCCGTGACCACGGTGCCGTTCATCGGGACGGCTAACGTGCCGGGGTCGCCCCCGCGGGGCTCCACGGGGCAGGCGGCCAGGCGGGCGGCCGTCAACGCCGGGACCTCCGAGAGCACCTCGACCCGCTGGCCGGCCGGCGTGTCAAAGCCCCCGGAGCCGCCGCGCGGGCCGAGGAGCCGGGCCACCGCGTCCCGCACGTCGGGAACGCCGAGGCCGTGGCGGACCAGCCGCGCGGGGTCCAGTTGCACCTCCAGGCGCCGGGGGGCGCCGCCGAAGACGACGACCTTCGCCACGCCGGGGACGGCGAGCAGGCGGGGGCGCAGTTCGTGGTCCGCGACGGCGCGCAGTTCGGTCAGCGAAACCGCGTCGGACACCAGGCCGGCGGCGAGGACGGTGTTGGTGGTGGAGGTCAACGGCAGGAGCGCCGGCGGGGAGACCCCGGCGGGGAGGCGGCCGGCGGCGGGGGCCAGGCGCTCGGCCAGCGCGAACCGGTCGCGGGCGGGGTCCGACCCGGCGCGCAGCGTGGCGGTGACGACGGACAGGCCGGCGACGGAGACGGAGCGCAGGTTCGCCAGGCCGGGTGCCCCGCGCAGGGCGTCCTCGACCGGGCGGGTGACGAGGCGCTCGACCTGTTCGGGGGACCAGCCGTTCGCCTCCGTCTGGACAGTGGCCTGGGGCGGGGCGAAGTCGGGGAAAACGTCGTAGTCGGCTTGGCTCAGGGCGCGCAGGCCGAGGAGCGCGCCGGCCAGGGCCAGCGCGAGCACGGGGCCGGGCCGGCGCAGGGAAAGGCGGAGAACGGCGGCGAGCACGGGGGGACATGGGGGTTAGCCCCGGTCGGCGGGCGGCCGGGCGGGGCCGGGGCCGGCGCTCATTCCTCCCCGGCCAGGAGCAACGCGGCGCCGGCGACGACGACCGTTTCCCCCGCGTGAAAGGGTTCCCCCTGGAACCAGCCGGCGCCCTCGGGGAGTTCGTCGGCCAGGGAAACCTCCCGCCGGCGGAACGCGCCGGGGGTTTCCTCGACGTAGGCCCACGCCCGGCCGTCGCGCTCGACGGCGGCGGCGGCGGGGACGGCGACCCCGTCGCGCGCGGGACCGGCGGCGAGGCGGGCGGAGACGGTCATGCCGGGGACGAAGCGGGGGTTCACGGGGTCGTCGTCGGCGGGGTAGAAGTAGGAAACGGCCGGAACCCGGGGGTCGGGGCGCAGGGCGACGCCGACGAGGTGCGCCGGGGCGGCCTGGCCGTGGTAGTCGGTGACGACGGCTTCCGGGGGTGGGGCGGCGGCGGGGTGGCCGGGGGTCGGGGTGAGGAGCAGGAGGCTGGCGCGGTGTTGGAGGACGGGGTCGAGGGCGGTGGCGTCGCCGTGGGCCATCCCGTCGGCGAGCACGGGGCCGAAGCGGGCCCGAGCGACCTCGCGGCGCAGGCGGGCGGCGGCGCTGGCGTCGGCGGCCGGGGCGGCGCGGAGGGCGGCGCGGGTTTCGGCGAGGTCCACGGGGTCCACGACGGAGCCGACGGCGGGGGTTGCCGGCTGGAAGCGGAC
>CAXTFX010000556.1:0-3076 GCA_964243185.1 uncultured Chthoniobacterales bacterium | reverse complement strand
TCCCGCAGCAGGCCCGCCATGCCGACGATGCCGTTGAGCGGCGTGCGGATCTCGTGGGACATGTTAGCCAGGAACTCGCTCTTCTGCCGGGCCGCCTCCAGGGCCTCGTCGCGCGTCGCCACCAGCTCGCGGGAGAGCCGGCGGCGCGCCCGCAGCTCGGCGTCCCCGAGCTTGTAGGTGACGGCCAGCAGGAGGCTGAGTAACCCACCCAGCCCCGCGAGGCACCCCACGGCGGCGTGCAGGCTGGTGCGGCGATGGCCAAGCCGCTCGTGGAGAAGTTGTTGCTCCCCGGCGATCATCTCCGCGGCGGCGGCCAGGACGCGCAGGCGGAGCTGCTGACCGGCGCCGGTGGCGTAGCCGGACGCCAGCAGGGCGGGCAACGCCTGGCGTTCGCGCTCCGCCAGGTTGAGCCGGACGCGGGCGACCTTGGCGCGGACGGCGTCGTCCAGCTTCCGCAGGGGGGTGCCCTGGGCGGGGTTGTCCGCCGTCAGCTCCCTGATCCGAGCCAGTTGCCCGGGCAGGGCCGCGATGGCGACCGCCGCCCCGTCGCGGAGCTGCTCGTCGCCCATGATCCAATAGCCCCGCTGGTTGGTCTCCGCTTCGGTCACCATCTCGGAAACTTTTTCCACGGCATCAATGACCTCGTGGGTGTGCTCGACCCAACCGTTGAACTCCACGAAGCGCATCCCCTGCCAGGAGCAGAGCGTCCCCGTCAGGAGCACCAGCGCCGCCGCGCCAACGTAGCCCAACGTCAGTTTGCGCTCGACGGTCCAGCGCGGCGGGTTCTCGCCAAGGAGGGGGACGGGAGCAGCGGCGACGTTCACTCTCGGGGGAAAAAACCTCTGAAAAGCACTTCCCGAGCCAGCCGGCCGGCGGTTGCGGTCCCCCAACGCGGCGGCGCCCGGCCCACCCTTCCCGACCGGGGGGTTCCGGGTTAAATTCCCGCATGTCCGCCGAAGCCCCGCCCCTCCTCCTCCCCGCGCCCGAAGCCCCGCGCCCCTCCCCCGCGGGGGCCGCCGCGCCGGGGCGGTCCCCGTTGGCCGGGTGGACCCGCGACGAGCTCCAGGCGCACCTCGCCGGGCTGGGCCAACCGGCCTTTCGCGCCAAGCAGATCCTCCAATGGTTCTACGGTCCGCGCCGGGTCGCGTCGTTCGAGGAGATGACCGACCTGCCCGCCGCCCTGCGCGCCTCGCTGGCGGCGGAGTTCCGGCTGGAGACGCTGGCAACGGTGCGCCGGCTGGGCTCGGATGACACGACCCAGAAATTTCTCTTCCGCCTGGGGGACGGCCAGCTCGTCGAGAGCGTGCTCATCCCGGCTTCCCCGGCGCTCTACGGTGAAACCAGCGACCGGCGCACGCTGTGCGTCTCCTCCCAGGTCGGGTGCGCCTACGGTTGCAAGTTCTGCGCCTCCGGCCTGGACGGTTGGACGCGCAACCTGTCGGCCGGCGAGATCGTCGAACAGGTCCTCCAGGCCGAGCGGCTGGGCGGGGCGCGCGTGGACAACCTCGTTTTCATGGGCATGGGCGAACCCCTCGCCAATTACGAGAACGTCCTCAAAGCCGCCAACATCCTCAACGCCCCGTGGGGTTTGAACATCGGCGCCCGGCACATCACCGTTTCCACCAGCGGGCTGGCCCCGCAGATCGAGCGGCTGGCGGCTCAGCCGTTGCCCCTCCGGCTGGCCATCTCCCTGCACGGCGCCACGGACGAGGTGCGCGGCCAGATCATGCCCGTGAACCGCAAGTATCCGTTGCGGGAGCTGCTCGCGGCCTGCCGCGTCTGGCGGGCGCAGAAGCGGCTCGCCCCGTTCTTCGAGTTCATCCTCATCGCCGGGGTGAACGACTCCGAGGACCAGGCCCGCGCCCTGGCCGACATCGCCCGCGGGCTGGAGGCGAAGGTGAACCTGATCCCCTACAACGCCGTCGAGGGGCTGACCTGGGAACGGCCCTCGCCCGAGGTCTGCGAACGCTTCCTGCGCGTGCTGCGCGGCGATGGCGTCGTGGCCACCCTGCGCCGGGAGAAGGGGCACGACATCGCCGCCGCGTGCGGGCAGCTCCGCCGGCAGACGCTGGCGGCCTGAGGGCACGGGCAACCCGGTTTTTCCAGGGTGTTCCCGGGACGACCGCCGGGTGTAAATTGGCGCCATGATCCCTCCTCCCGCCTACCCCGGCCCCCGGAGCGCCGCCATGCTGGCCCGCCTGCGCCGGCTGGTCCTCTCCGAGCCGTGGCCCTTCGTCCTGGACCTGGAAAACTCCCGCGGCATGTGGTTGGCCACCGTGGATGGACAACGGCTCTTCGACTGGGCCGGTTACTACGCTTCCAAGCTCATCGGCCACAACCACCCCCGGTTGCGGGAATCCGACTACGTTCACCGGCTGGTCCGCGCGGCCAACAACAAGGTTGCCAACCCGGATTTCTTGACCCAGGAATGTCTGGAATACTACGAGTTGCTGCACGAACTCGCCCCGCGCTGTATGCGGAACGAGCAGCTCGAAGTCTATGCGCTGAACTCCGGCGCGGAGGCGGTGGAGAACATGCTCAAGTATTTCATCGTCCTCAAAAACCAGAAGCTCCTGCGGGCGGGCCGGCAGTCCGGGACCCACCGGGTGATCTATTTCGACCAGGCCTTCCACGGCCGGACCGTTTACACCTTGAGCGTCACCGAGCTGGTCCACGACCCCGTGGCCACCAAGGATTTCCAGGGATTCGCCCCCGGCAACGTCCAGGTCGCCTTCCCGGCCGTGGACACCTCCCGGCCCGAGGCCGAGAACCGGGCGCGCACGCAGCGCAGCCTGGAAGTCGTCGAGGAAACCCTGGCCCGCTACGGGCGGGAGGTCGTGGGCATCATCGTCGAGCCCATCCAGGGCGCCGGCGGCCACCGCGTCGCCGAGCCGGGTTTCTTCCGCCAGCTCTCCGCGCTCGCTCACCGCTACGACGTGAGCCTGGGCTTTGACGAGGTGCAGACGGCCGGGGGTCCGACCGGCGCCTTCTTCGCCGTGGACCTGTTCGATCTCCCGCACCCGCCCACGGCCATCGCCACGGCCAAGAAGCTGGGCAACGGCGCCATCTACATGCT
>CAXTFX010000555.1:0-3077 GCA_964243185.1 uncultured Chthoniobacterales bacterium | reverse complement strand
GGCGGCGGCCCGCACGGGGGCGACGCGCCGGCCAACGGGCGGGGCGTCACCCCGGCAACGGCCGCGCGGCACTGAGCCGGGCCGGCGGTCCGGGTCTTTCTTCCGGTTGCCGAAGCCGCGCGGGGCGAGGCGTGCCGGGTGTCCGGGGGGACCACCCGGCGCGTGCGCCCCGTGCGGCCGAGGTTGCCATGACCGTGCGCTCTTGCCCACCCACGTTATGCCCAGCCGGTCCGTCAGCGCGCCGCCCGACACCGGCATGACCTGGCGCCGGTGGAAAGATTTGGTGGATAGCCAACGGTTGCGGGGCGCCTTGCGGACCGGGCTGGCCAGCGTGGCGACGATGCTGGTGGCGTTCACTTACGACTGGCCCTCGCCGTCGCTGGCGATGCTGGCGGCCGTGATCGTCACCCGGCCGGACACGCACCTGTCTCCCGCGCGCACCCCGCTGCTGGTCGGGGCGTGCCTCGTCGGCGGGCTGGTCGGGACCTTGCTGCTGAACCTCTCGCAGGAGCCGGCGGCGTGTTCCCTGGCGCTCGGGGCGTGGTTCACGCTCTGCGGGGCGCTCTCGCTCACCCGACCGCTCGGGGTGCTCTTCCTGGTCGGCGCGCAGATCTCCGCGCTGATCTTCGTGCTGGGCTTCCACGCCCCGACGACGGCCGGAGACGTGGCCTTCGCGCGCACCGCGGAAACCCTCCTTGGCGCCGGCTGCGGCCTGCTGGCCAACGTCCTGGTCTGGCCGGATGCGCCCGCGGCGGGAACGGCGGCGGCGGCTTTCCCCTGGCGCAGCCTGCGGCCGACCGGGGCGCAGTGGATTCACGGCGGGAAGGTGGCCGCGGCCCTGCTGCTGGCGATCTGGCTGTGGTTCGCCCTGGACTGGCCGCTGGGGCAGACGGTGGTCGTCAGCACCCTGCTGGTCAGCGCGGGCGGCCTGGGGGCCAGCGTGCGCGGGGCACTCCAGCGCGGGCGGCCTGGGGGCCAGCGTGCGCGGGGCACTCCAGCGCGGGCTGGGGGTCGTCTTGAGCAGCCTGCTCGCGCTCGGGGCGACGGTGTGGGTCGTGCCGCACCTGGAAACGGTCGTCGGCTACGGGCTGCTGATCTTCGCCGGGGTGTTCGGCTTCGCCTACCTGACCACCGGCGGCCCGCGCTGGGGCGGCGTGGGCGCGGTGGGCACCGTCGCCTTCGTGCTGACGATGGTCGGCGCGAACGCCCAGAGCGTGGCCCTGGAACCGATCCGCCAGCGCATCGTGGCCACGGCGCTAGGCGTCGCCGTGGCCCTGGCGGTGTTCGCCACGCTCTGGCCGCCGTCGCTCCACGCCGCCCTGCGCCGGGTCGCTGAAACCTGGGCGATCCTCCGCGCGCGGCGGGTGGGCCGTGACGTTTCCCCTTCCTTTCATCCTCTCCCATGAACCCGGTAGCCGGACGCGTTCTCACCCTGGCGTTGCTGGCCACCGCGCTCTCCGCGCTCAAGCTGGCCAGCGGGCCGGGCGTGCCGTTCGTGCTGGCGGCCGGCATCTACTGCCCCGGCTGGCTGTTCTCGGCCGCGGGCGGCCTCGCGCTGGGGGTCTGGAGCGTGTCGGCCCTCCGCGCCCGGGGGGCCACCCGGGCGCTGGCCTCGACCGCCCTGCTGCTCAACCTCTCCGTCGTTTATGCGTTCACCCTCTGGCGTTTCCTTTTCCACCTCTGAGGCGAACGGCCACGCCGTCCCTGTCCCGGTCCCCGCGGTTCCCGTGCCGCCGCCGCCCCGGCACCCGACCCGGTGGTTGCGCTACGCCGTCCTGCTCGCGGCGACGGTCGCCGCCGCTGCGTGCGCGCTGGCCTACGTTCGCCACCTCCAGGCTTACCCCGGCACGGACAACGCCTACGTCCAGGCCGACGTCGTGCGCGTCACCGCCCGGGTCGGCGCCCCGCTTCGCCGCATGGAGCTGCGCGACAACCAGACCGTGCGCCGGGGCGACCTGCTCTTTGAACTCGACCCCGACACCTTCCAGGCCGCCGTGGACCAGGCCCGGGCCGCCGTGGTCACGGCCGAGCAGAACGTGGCGGCCTACGAGGAGGACGTGCGCCGCACCGCCTCCGCCCTGGAGCTGGCCCAGCGCAACCAGGAGCGCGGCGAGCGGCTGTTCCGGCAGCGGGTGTCCACCCGGCAGGACCTCGACGGCCAGAACGACGCGCTCACGCAGGCCCGAGCCAACCACGTCCGCGCCCAGAACACCCTGCGCGCCCCCGGCCAGGAGAACGGTGCCCTGCTCCAGGCCCGTGCCAACCTGGAACTCGCCCGGCTGAACCTTTCCTTCACCCGGGTCTTCGCCCCCGTGGACGGCCCCGTGACCAACCTCAACCTGCCGGCGGGCAACTACGTGACGGCCGGCCAGCCGCTTTTTACCCTCGTGGACGGCCGCTCCTGGCGCGTGTTGGCCTATTTCAAGGAAACGCAGATCGAGCGGATGTGCCCCGGGCAGCCGGTGGAGGTGCGGCTGTTCTCGTATCCCGGCCGGGTTTTCCGCGGCGTCGTCCAGGGCATCGGCTGGGGCATCTATCAATCCGACGGCGCCCCGGCCAGCGGCACGCAACTTCCCCAGGTCAGCCCGACGGTGAACTGGGTGCGCTTGGCCCAGCGTTTCCCCGTGCGGATTGACCTGCCCGAGGTGGACCCGGCGCACCCCTTCCGCATCGGCCAGACCGCCGTCGTCCGCGTGGACACGAACGGCGGACCCGCCCGACCTGGTGAGGCGCACCCATGAACCTTCCTCCCCCTTTCGACGGAGTCCGCGCTCCCCGGATCGGCCCGGCGGGGACCACGACCATCGCCTTCCCACAGAATCCGACTCCCGGAGCGTGGCCCCGGGTCGCGCTTGGACGGTAGGCTGCTGAACCCCGAACCGCTCCCGACCTATGCCCGAAATCATCACCGCCCCGGACACCATCTTTCACAACGGAAAAGTGTTCACCGACGATCCCCGGGGCCTCTTCGCCAGCGCGGTGGCCATCGCGGGCGCCCGCTTCGGCGCCGTGGGGGAGAGCGCGGAAACCCTGACCCTACGCGGCCCGCAAACCCAGGTCGTGGACCTCGGCGGGCG
>CAXTFX010000554.1:0-3085 GCA_964243185.1 uncultured Chthoniobacterales bacterium | reverse complement strand
ATCACGACGTGCATGGGCAACGTCGGCGCCGCGAACATCCGCGAGTTCCAGGAAACCGAGATCATCATCGCCCCGAGCATCAAGACCGAGGGGAAGCTTTTCCAGACCGTCCAGAGCGTCGGGATGGGGGCGCGCTGACGCGGAAAATTCGAAATCCGAAGCACGAAATTCGAAAGAATCAGAACCAAAAGTCAGTAAACTTTCAAACCATGAAATAAAGCGGGCCGTCCGTTTCTTCCTTTTTGGAACTTCCGAAGTTTAGTTCCGATCGTTTCGAATTTCGTGCTTCGGATTTCGAATTTTTCCCTATGAACGACCGCAGAGTAGTAGTCACCGGCCTGGGCGTTATCACGCCCGTGGGCAACGACGTGAAAACGTTCTGGCGCAGCTTGATCCACGGCGTCAGCGGCATCGGGCCGATCACCGCGTTCGATTGCTCGCCGTATGCCTGCAAGATCGCCGGGGAGGTGCGCGACTTCGACCCGACGCCCTTCTTCAGCGACCACAAGGACCTGCGCCGCAGCGACCGTTATTCCCTGCTGATGATGGCCGCCGCCAAGATGTGCGTGGCGGATTCCGGCGTGGACTTCGAGACCCTCGACCGGACGCGCATCGGCGTCCTGCTCGGCAGCGGCATCGGCGGGCTGTCCACGCTGGAAACCCAGCACACCATCATCACCACGAAGGGACCGCGGCGGGTCAGCCCGTTCATGATCCCGATGATGATCTCCAACATGGCCAGCGGGCAGGTTTCGATGGAATACGGCCTCCAGGGTCCGAACGTCGGCATCGTCTCCGCCTGCGCCACCAGCGCCAACTCGATCGGGGAAGCCTGGCGCATCATCAAGTTCGGCGACGCCGACGCCTTCATCGCCGGCGGCGCCGAAGCCTGCGTCGTCAGCCTGGGCATCGGCGGCTTTGACGCCATGAAGGCGCTCTCCACCCGCAACGACGACCCCACCCGCGCCAGCCGCCCGTGGGACCGCGACCGGGATGGCTTCGTGCTCTCCGAGGGCGCGGGCGCCGTGCTGATCGAGGAACTCGAACACGCCAAACGCCGCGGCGCCAACATCCTCTGCGAGCTCGCCGGCTACAGCCTGACGGCCGACGCCTACCACATGAGCGCCCCGCGCCCGGACGGTTCCGCCGTGGCCCGTTGCATGGAAACGGCCCTGCGCCACGCTGGCCTGCGGCCCGACCAGGTGGATTACGTCAACGCCCACGCCACCAGCACCGGCCTCGGCGACCTCGCGGAAACACAGGCCATGAAACGTGTTTTCGGTGCCCACGCCACGCGCAGGGACGGCCGCGGCCTGGCGGTGAGTTCCACCAAGAGCATGACCGGGCACACCCTCGGCGCCGCCGGCGCGGTGGAGATGGCCGCCTGCGTCCTGGCCATCCGCGACGGGATCATCCCGCCAACCATCAACCTCGACAACCCGGACCCCGAGTGCGACCTGGACTACGTGCCCCACAAGGCCCGGGAGCGGAAGGTCCGCGTGGCCGTGAACAACTCCTTCGGCTTCGGCGGGCACAACGCCTCGCTGGTGGTCAAGGCGTTCGAGGGGTAAGGGCCGCGCTTCGCGCGGAGTGACGAAGCCCGAAGGACGAAATCCGAAGGACCTCCGAAGTCCCGATGACCGAAGGCAACGCTCTCACCCTTCGTCATTCCGTCCCAAGAACGGTCCTACGGCAGCACCACCAGGAACCGCTCCAGCCGGAAGGCCAGCACTTGGCCGTCGGCCGCCATCGTGCCGCCGGTGAGCACCCCGCGACGCAGGAGCAGCGCCACTTTCTCCGTTGATCCGTCCGGGTCGGGCGGACCCAGCTTGAGGAAACCGCGGCCCGTCGCCGGGTCCAGATAGCCACGGCAGTCCGTCGTGCCCGCCGCCCCTTGCGACGACGCGGCGAAGTGGAACCACCCCGTCACGTCGCCGTTCACGACCTCCAGTTGGGCACTGCCCGAACGCGCAACCGGCGCCCCCTTGGAACCATCGTCGGCGGCATACTCGCAGACCGCGCCCCCGTAAACCTCCCGCGCGCCGGGCGGGTTCGACGCCGCGGGGGCGGCCCGCAGGGACGACGGCGTTGAGAGCGTCGCGGCCACCCCGAACAACCACGGTGGCAGCAGGAGCAGGGGAGAGACGGTGGAAAACTTCAAGGTGCGAGTCCATTAACCCGCTCCGTCCCGCTCCGGCAACGGACTTCTGCCCGGCCGGCCGTTTTTGCACGCGAATCCCCCGGGTGCGGCTGAAACGCCCGGCCCGCGTGAAACTCTGCTTCCACCTCGACCGCACCATCCCGCGAAAGTGTATCAGCGCCGAAACGCCCTCGTGCCCGTCCGCCCGGGTGGACCTTGACCCCGCGCAGGCAGCAGCGGCGTGGTCCGCGCCCCGGTTTCCGTTCGCGCGACGATGGGTTCGCCCAGCGAAGCATTTGCTCCCGTAGAAACCCAAGCCGGCCGAAGACCCGGATGCGTCCCGTTCCCCAGACCGTTGGTGGGCGCTCTTAACGGGAGGAGTTGCGCCCACCGGGAATCGAACCCGGATTAGCGATTTAGGAACCCTTGGTTTTACCTCCTAAACGTTTCTTTGGTGCCAAATTAGTGCCAAATCCCCAGCGGTGACAAGCGGGGAGCGCCAGGAGTGAGGTTGAGCAGCACGACGTCGGTGGAATGCGCCGGGGTCTTACAGCGCCCGCGCGATGGCTTCGTCGTTCAGGATGGATTGCAGGCGTCGGCGGTGCGCCCGTTCGAGTTCGTGGAATTAATTGTCCCCGATGTCGAAACGGGACGCCGCCCCGCCCATGAAGCTCTTGGTGGCGAGCGGGCGGCCGGCGCGGTCGAACACCGTAGCTTCCACGTCGTAGTTGAATTCTATGGAGGTGCCGCCATAGACCGCCTACCATTGCCGCAGGACGAGCAGGATGTGACGGTCCGCCCGCGCTTTGGCGGGCGGCTCAGGTGAAGCGGTGAGATCACAGTCCCCGATAAGCCACCCGTGGCGCCGTAGCGGGCCTGTCCCCGCCGAGAATCGAACTCGGATCGGGCGTTTAGGAAACGCCTGTTCTATCCGTTGAACTACGA
>CAXTFX010000553.1:0-3095 GCA_964243185.1 uncultured Chthoniobacterales bacterium | reverse complement strand
CCGCCGGCCCGATGCGCCAGCGCCCCTCGATCACCCGCTGCGGCCAGGGGTTGTGCTCCCCGTCCGTGACGAACACCACCCGGACGGCCGCGCCCGCGGCGACGGCCCGCTGGAGCAACCCGCCGGTGGCCAGGGACTCGTCGTCCGGGTGCACGGCGAAAACCATCACCCGGTCGGCCCGGGTGATCCGCAGGGTCCGGCGCGGCGCGGTCATGTCCCCGCCCTCCGGTCGGCGTTGGGAAACTTCACGGACCAGTTCGCCGCGGGCAGGAAGCCGCGCTCGTAGGCCCGCGCCCAGAACAGCACCGGGGCACCGGCATCCCCCCCGCCGCCCGCCGCCGGCCGGAAGCGGTGCGGACCCGCCGCCAGCGTCCGCGGCTGGCCGTCGCACGGTTCGCCGTCGAGCCAACCCGCGGCCGGCTCCCCGCGCCGGGAGATCAGGGCGTAGCGCGCGGCCAGCGCCACCGGGAAACGGATTTCCCCGTCCGGCCCCGGGTCGCCCAGGAGCTTGCCCGCCACGCCGACCCCGGCGCCGACGGGCAGGTAGTTGGCCTCCACCCACGCCTGGCTACGCTCGGGCAACCCCGCGCGGATGACGACGGCCGTGCCCGTGGCCGCGAGGCGCTCGGCAATGTCGTCCCGCCGTCGCCCCGCGCGGAACTCGCGCATGGTGAAGGTTTCCAGCACGGGGTAATACGGTCGCGGCCGGAACACCGCCGCCCCCTTGGCGTCCATCACGAACTCCCCCGGCGCCGTCAGCCGCAGGACCGTGCCGACCTGCCGCTCGGTCCCCTGGGCGTGGTTGATCCAGGGCGGCTCGCGCCGGAAGATCAGCGCCACCTCCAGCAGGGCGATGGCCCCCGGCAGCCACCACGGCGCCCGGCCGAAGACCCGCCGCGGCCCCCGGGTGGCCGCCGCCCAGCCCGCCGCGACCACCGGCACGGCTGCCAACGGATACAGGGGCAGGTAGTTCTGCCGGGTCAACGTCGGCCAGAAACCGACCAGCAGCACCGCGTAGGCGCCGGCCGTGAGGAAGACCAGCAGCCGCCGGACCTCCCGCCGCCCGGCGCCGGCGCGCAGCAGGAGGAACCCCGCCGGCCCCAGGCCCGCCAGCGCGAGCCCGGCCGCGAGGTGGCCCAGGGTGGTGTGTCCCTCCCCGGGGACGGCGAGGTTGGCCGCGTCGTGGTGGCCCACGGTGCAGGCCGCCAGCGCGCCCCACGCGCCGGACGCGGCGAAGAACCCGGCCACGGCCGCGGGGACCACCGCCAGCCCCACCAAACCCGCCGCCAGCAGGGCCGCGCCGCGCCGCCACGGCCAGTTCCCCGTCGCAAACCCGCGCAGCGCGAAGGTGCCCGCCAGCGCCAGGCCGAGCGCGGCGAGCAGCAGCACCGTTTTCAGGGACACCCCCGCGGCCGCCCCGAGCAGCAGGCCCGCCGCCAGGGCCCGGCGCGGGGTGGCCGCGCCGCCCACCAGGACCGCCACGGCCGCCAGCCACAGGACGCACCAGAGCGCGTCGGTGCGGAACTCCGTCGCCACGTCGAAGAAAGGCGGGTAAAGGCCCGCCAGCAGGGGCGTCCACCGCGCCACCCGGCGGGGGCCGAGCGCCCGGCTGATGCGGTAAACGCACCCCAGCCCGACGCCGTAGAGCGGCAGCATCGCCAGCCGCATCCAGGGCACCACGTCGGCCCGGTCGCCCACCAGCCGGAGCACGGGGGCGAAGAGCAGCCCGAAGAGCGGGGTGTGGTTGTCGAAGAAATCCCGGTAGGGCAGCAGCCCCTGCGCCCAGCCCCAGGCGACGTGAAGGTGCTGGGGCTCGTCGGAGTCCACCCGCTGGACGAAGGCGTAGCAGACCCGCAGGAGCAGAAACACCAGCGCCAGCGCGCCCAGCAGCGCCTCCTGCCGGAACCACCGCTGCCGGGGGGAAACGACGGGCCGCGGGGTGACCGCCGGGGCGGGCGGGCGGGGAGCGGCGAGCAGGGCGGGCATCGCCGCCACCTTCCCCAGCCCGCATGGCCGGAGGATGAAGCCCGGATGACAGTTTGGTCAGAGAGCTCCCCCGCGGTCGCCTAACCGCCGGCCGCGCCGAACGCCCCCAGCGCCTGCCCGAGGAGCATCACCGTGACCGCCAGCGTGACCAGCCCGAGCGTGCCCCAGCCCAGGACGTTGCCCAGGCGGGTGTTCTTGAGCTCGCCCACCAGCCGCGGGTCGTTGACGAGCAGCAGGATGAAAACGAGGACCACCGGCAGGAGCGCCCCGTTGAGCACCTGCATGACGACCAGCAGCGGGATCCCCGGCAGGTTCGGGATCAGCGCCAGGCCGGCCCCCAGCACGATCAGCGCGGTGAACAACCCGAAGAACAGGCGCGCCCGCCGGAAGTCCAGGTTGACGCCCTTGGGCGTGCCGAAGGCCTCGCTCACGGCGTAGGCCGTGGCCAGCGGCAGCACCGCCCCGGCCAGCAGCGCGGCCCCGAGCAGGCCGACGGCGAAGAGCGCCCGGGCGGCGTGGCCGACGACGGGCTCCAGGGCGCGGGCGGCGTCCGCGGCGGTGTCAATCCGCGTCTGGCCGGAGACGTGGAGCGTGGCGGCCGTGGCGATGATCATGCAGATGGACATCGCGTTGGAGAAGATGGACCCCGCGTAGGCGTCCAGCCGCTCGGGGCCGTAGTGGCGGCGGGCCACGCCTTTTTCCACCACCGAGCTTTGCTGGAAGAGATGCATGTAGGGCGTGATCGTGGTCCCGAGCAGCCCGACGAGCAGGAACAGGTAGTCGTGGCCGCCGCGCAGCGTCGGCACGAGCGCGCCGTGGACGACTTCGCCCCAGCGCGGGTGGGCCATGACGGCGGCGACGGGGTAGGCGAAGAAGACCAGGGTCATCAGCAGGAACACGCGCTCCACCCAGCCGTAGGAGCCGAAGATGACGAGATACCACAGCGCCACCGCCCCCAGCGGGACGGCGAGGTAGCGGCTCACCCCGAGCAGCTCCGCCGCGGCGCCGAGGCCGATGAACTCGCTGACGACCAGCCCGCCGTTGGCCACCAGCACCACGGCGACGGCGAAGAGCGCCCAGCCGATGCCGAACCGCTCGCGGATGAGGTC
>CAXTFX010000552.1:0-3108 GCA_964243185.1 uncultured Chthoniobacterales bacterium | reverse complement strand
AACGAGCAGGCGCGCCTGCGCGGCAGCGTGTTCCTGGCCGGCGTCGGCGCGCGGATGGGCCGGTTGTTCCCCAACAACGGCAACAAGTTGGAAACCGCCCTGGGCTACTCCACCCTTTACGGCGACGTGGACGGTGCCATCGCCCCCCTGTGCGACCTGATGAAGGTCGAGGTCGTCGAGCTGGCCCGGCACCTCAACGACAAAGTCTTCGGCCGCGAGGTCATCCCGGCCAACCTGCTCCCCGACGCCCTGTGGCGCTTCGCTGAGGGCGGCGTGGAGCCCACGGCGGAACTCAAGGGCAAACAGGTGGACCCGATGCGTTTCGGCTACCACGACGCGCTGCTGGAAGCCGTGACCGACTTTCGCAAGACCA
Organism: uncultured Chthoniobacterales bacterium; assembly: GCA_964243185.1. Lineage (GTDB taxonomy): Bacteria > Verrucomicrobiota > Verrucomicrobiia > Chthoniobacterales > SZAS-18 > CAXTFX01. The sequence goes on along the minus strand of CAXTFX010000552.1, from coordinate 2,735 downwards.
ACGCCGAGACCCTGGCGCGCTGGTATCTGGACGGCACGTTGCACGAACACCTCGGGGTCCCCGCCGCCCTGCTCGAGCGCTGGGGCCTGGACGACCCGAAAACGTTCGTGGACGACCTGGAATGGTTCTTCGGGCAGGTGCGCCGCAACGTGTTCAAGCGGGTGCAGAGCCCGCCGATCATCATCACGAGCAAGAGCGCCTACGGCTACGACATCCGCGAGGCGCTCGGCGCCGAGCGCTGGACGGCGGGCTACGCGGAGCTGAAGGCGAAGATCCTGGCGGGCGCCGGCTACCGGCCGACGGCGCCGCGGGAGGCTCCGCCGGTGGCGGCGGTGTGAACGTCACGCCCGCGGGTGGAACTTGCGGTGGACGGCCTTGAGCCGGGGGGCGTCCACGTGCGTGTAAACCTGCGTCGTGGCGATGTCGGCGTGCCCCAGCAACTCCTGGATGACGCGCAGGTCCGCCCCGCCGGCGAGCAGGTGCGTGGCGAAGGAGTGCCGTAGCCGGTGCGGGTGCATCCCGGTCAGCCCCGCCCGCGCCGCCACGGCCCGCACGACGTTGTAAACCGTCTGCGTGGTCAGCCCGCGGCCGAGGCGGGACAGGAAGATTTCCGCGCCGGTGCGCTTTTTCACCAGCGCCGGCCGACCCAGCCGCAGGTAATCTTCCAGCGCCGCCCGGGCCTTCGCGCCCACGGGCACCAGGCGCACCTTGCCGCCCTTGCCCTGGACGCGAATCAATCCGTCGTCCAACGCGAGGTTTTCCAGCCGCGCGCCGGCCAGTTCGCCCCGGCGTAACCCGCTGCCGTAGATTAGTTCGAGCATGGCACGGTCCCGGAGCGCAAGGGGGTCGTTCGGCCGGTCGGGCAGCGTGTCGAGCAGGCCGGCCACGTCCCCGGCGTTCAACGGCCGGGGCAGGGAGCGCCGGGCGCGGGGCAGGGCGAGGGTTTCCGCCGGGTCCGTCGGGACGTGCCCGCGGGCGTGCAGGAAGCGGAAAAAAACCCGCAGGGCCACGGCGACGAGCTTGAGCGACCCCGGGGCCAACCCACCGCCCTGCCGCTCGCGCAGGTAGTCGCCGAGGTGCGCCGTCGTGATCGCGCCGGGATCGGTGACGGTCCCGCGGCGGGCGTCCCCCAGCCAGTCAATGAACTCCCCGAGCAGCCGGTTCACGAGCAGTTGGTAGTTGTCCGACAACCCCCGCTCGACGGCGAGGTGGCGCAGGAAGAGGTCGCGGTGGGCGTGCATGGTGGGGGTTAGGTGCCTTTACTCCGTCCGCCGCCGGTGGAACAGGCCCCATTCGAGCGAGGACAGGACGAACGCCGCCAGGGCCAGCGCGACCCAGGGCGGCCGGGAGCGCAGGGCCGTGTCCCACCAGCCGCCCGCGGCCGTGTCCGGGGCGGGGGCGGTGCCCGCGGGGGGTGGGGGAGCGTTGAGCGCGGCGGCCTCCGGGTCTTCGGTGTTGACGGCCAGCCAGCGGTCCCCGCCCGCGGCCGGGGCGCGGCGCAGGAGGTAGAAGCCGTTGTCCAGGGGCTGGAACACCCCCGGGCCGGTCAGCCCCTCGCCGGGCGGCAGGGTGGCGGGCGTGGGGCGGGCCTCCGTCTGCGGGCGCGTCCAGAGCGTTTCCCCGGCGGCGACGCTCAGGGTCTCGCCCGCGCGCAGGACGGCCGGGACGTTCCCGGACCGCTCCGCGCCGGCCAGCCAGCGCACGGTGTTGGCCATGAACAACGGGAAGGCCACGCGCAGGGGCAGGTCGCCCTCGGTCAGGCCGAACGGCAGGGCCACGAGCCGTTGCGGGCGGCCGTCGCCCCCGCGCCGTTCCCCGGCCAGGACCAGCGGCCGGTCGCCCTCCGCCGCGCGCACCGGGGCCGCCAGCCGCCAGCCGCCAGGGGATTCGGGCGCGGCGGGGTCCGGCGGGGGGGATAGGGCGCTGGCGCGGGCCAGGGTGACGGCGCGGAAGTCCGTCAGCCGCAGCAGCGGGCTCGCCGGGTCGGTTTCGGCGACGAGCGGGTGCCCGAGCGCCGGGACGCCGGGTTCATCGAACGGGGTCTGCCGGAGGAAGAGGAAGTTGCCGGCGGCCGGCAGGGCGTCCGGCCGGGGCGCGGGCAGGTCGTCGAGGATGACCGCGTCGAATCCCCCGGCGGCCGTGGCCAGTTGGAAGGAGCCCGGGTCGAGCAGGTCGAAGGACACGCCGGCGTCGGCGCGCAGGAGGTTTTCCAGGAACCAGTTGCCCCGGCTCACGAGCAGCACGCGCAGGGGTCGGACCGGCGGCAGGGCGGCGCGGGCCTCGTCGTCCGCCGGGAGGGCGTCCGGGTCCGCCCCGGGGGGGCGGCGCAGGCGCAGGCGCAGCCAGCCGCGGGCGTTGGCCAGGCCGGAGTCCGCCGCCAGCGCGGGGAAGGACAGGGCTTGGCGCTCCCCGGGGCCGAGGTCGAAGGGGCGCACGTCCAGCAGCCGGCCGTCCAGGGACAACTCCGCCTCGCCGCGCTGGCGCCGGGTGCCGGCGTTGAGCACTTCCGCGGAGGCGGCGGAGGTCTGCGGGCTGTCCGGCCGGGCGCGCACGCCGAAGTGGACCACGGCGACGTTCTCGCGCGGGACCGCCGGGTCGGCGGCGGGAACGACCTCCACGGTCACGCCGCCCGTGACCCCGGCGGTCGGGGGGAGCGCGCGGTCGGTGAACACGAGGACGCGCCGGGCCTCGCCCGCCGGCCGGGCCGCGAGCAGGCCGTCCGCGAGGTCCAGCGC
>CAXTFX010000551.1:0-3117 GCA_964243185.1 uncultured Chthoniobacterales bacterium | reverse complement strand
CGGGATGCACCCACATCCAGGCGAGGAACATGCGGAGGTTGGCGAACTGCTGCCATTCGTCGCCGGGCATTTTGCGGAGCAGGGAGCCCTTGCCGTGGACGACCTCGTCGTGGGACAGGACGAGGATGAAGTGCTCGGAGAAGGCGTAGAGCAGGGAGAAGGTGACGTCGCCCTGGTGGTAACGGCGGTAGGCGGGATCCAGGGCCATGTAGCGCAGGGAGTCGTTCATCCAGCCCATGTTCCACTTGAAGCCGAACCCGAGGCCGCCCAGGTAGGTCGGGCGGGAGACGCCGGGCCAGGAGGTGCTCTCCTCCGCGATGGTCATCACGCCGGGGAACTCGCCGTAGGCCAGCTCGTTGAACTGTTTCATGAAGGCGATGGCCTCCAGGTTCTCGCGGCCACCGAAGACGTTGGGGATCCATTCGCCTTCCTTGCGGGAGTAGTCGAGGTAGAGCATGGAGGCGACGGCGTCCACGCGCAGGCCGTCGAGGTGGAACTCGTCGAACCAGTAGAGACCGTTGGAGACGAGAAAGTTGCGGACCTCGTTACGGCCGTAGTTAAAGATGAGCGTGCCCCAATCGGTGTGTTCACCCTGGCGGGGGTCGGCGTGCTCGTAGAGCCGGGTGCCGTCGAACTCGGCGAGGCCGTGAGCGTCCTTGGGAAAATGGCCGGGCACCCAGTCGAGGATGACGCCGATACCCTCCTGGTGGCAGCGGTCCACGAAGTAGCGGAACTCGTCGGGGTTGCCGAAGCGGGAGGTGGGCGCGAAGTAGCCGGTGACCTGGTAGCCCCAGGAGCCGTCAAAGGGGTGCTCGGCGACGGGCATGAGTTCGAGGTGGGTAAAGCCCATCTCCTTCACGTAGGGCAGGAGCCGGTCGGCCAACTCGCGGTAGGACAACGCGCGGTTGCCCTCCTCCACGACGTGCTGCCAGGAGCCGAGGTGAACCTCATAGACGGATACGGGCACCTTCTGCCAGTCGGTGCTCCGGCGGCGCTCCAGCCACTCGGCGTCCCCCTCGCTCCAGCGGTAGCGGCCGGGGTCGAACACCATTGAGGAGGTTTCGATGCCGTGCTGGCCGTAGAAGGCAAAGGGATCGCTCTTCAACTGGCGCCCGCCCTGGGCGCCGCGGACCTCGAACTTGTAGTGGGCGCCCTCTTCGACGCCGGGGAGAAAGATCTCCCAGACCCCGACGGGCACGAGCTTACGCATGGGGTGAACGCGGCCGTCCCAGCGGTTCCAGTCGCCGACGACGGAGACGCGCTGGGCGTTGGGCGCCCACACGGCGAAGGCGCAGCCGCGCACGCCGTCCACCTCCCGGAGATGGGCGCCGAGCTTCTCGTAGAGCTTGCGGTGGTTGCCCTCGCCGAAGAGGTGCAGGTCGAGTTCGCCGAGCATCGGGCCGAAGCTGTAGGGATCGGCGACGTTGGCGGGCTCCCCCTCGTAAGGGGTGACGCGCAGGCGGTAGTCGGGGCGCTCGGGGCTCCCGTTCAGGACCAGCTCGAAAAACCCGGCCGGGTGGACGCGGGGCATGGGCACGGCGGGCGCCTGGGGCCGGCGGGCGTCGAGCAGGGCGACCTCTTTGACGTAGGGCAGGAAGACGCGCACGGCCCATCGGTTCTCGCCGACGAGGTGCGGCCCGAGGAAGGCAAAGGGGTTGCCGTGGGTCGCCGTGAGGAGGGCGTCGAGTTCGTCGGGATGGAACGTGAGGTCGAGCAGTTGCATGGGGAGAGGGGGGAGAACGGCGAGAGTGACCGACCCGCCAAGGATTCGCAACGGAGAAACCTGGCCGCCGTATGCGAAGGCGGAAGGTCGCCGGGGACGGAGGCCCGGGGTCCCCCGGCGGCGGCCGTTTCCGGCCTTCCACTCCCCGGCCTTCCGCCTCCGGTCTTCATCCTTGTCCTTGACGTGGGGGGAAAGCCTCTTTCTAGTCTGGTTGGACCCGTCCCGGCTCTTTTGCAACCTCCTCACATCCGGCCTTGAAGCGAGGCTTTCAACGTCTTGCGAACGCGCGCCGCGCACCCGGCCAGGTCCTCTCCTCACCTCTTTCCGCCCCGCCTAACTTCCGCTTTCGGCAGGCCCCCTTAGATGTTCAACGGACTCTTCACTAACGACATCGGCATTGACCTCGGCACGGCGAACACCCTGGTTTACGTCAAGGACCACGGCATCGTCCTGCGCGAACCCTCGGTGGTCGCGGTCAAGGCCGGCACCAACATGGTCCTGGCCGTGGGCAACGAGGCCAAGCGAATGCTCGGGCGCACCCCGGCCAACATCGTCGCCGTTCGCCCCTTGAAGGACGGCGTGATCGCGGACTTCGAGATTACCGAGGCGATGCTGCGCTACTTCATCACCAAGGTGCACGCCCGCCCGCGCCTGCGCCGCCGCCCGCGCGTGGTCATCGCGGTGCCCTCGGGCATCACGGAAGTCGAGAAGCGCGCCGTCAAGGAATCGGCCACGCACGCCGGGGCGCGGGAAGTCTATCTCATCGAGGAGCCGATGGCGGCGGCCATCGGCGTCGGTTTGCCCGTGCAGGACGCCGCGGGCAACATGATCATCGACATCGGCGGCGGCACGACGGAGGTCGCGCTGATCTCCCTCTCCGGCATCGTGTTCTCCCGGTCCGTGCGCGTGGCGGGAGACGAGTTGGACGAGGCCATCACCAACTACATCAAGCGCGCCTACAACCTGATGATCGGCGAGCGCACGGCCGAAGACATCAAGATCAAGATCGGCTCGGCCTACCCGACGGAGAAGGAAACCACGATGGAGGTCAAGGGCCGCGACCTCGTGGCCGGCCTGCCGAAGACCCTGACGATCACCTCCCAGGAAATCCGGGAGGCGCTGGCGGAGCCCATCAAAACCATCGTGGAAAGCGTCCGCACCACCCTGGAACGTTGCCCGCCCGAGTTGGCGGCGGACCTCGTGGACCGCGGCTTGGTCCTCGCCGGGGGCGGTGCGCTGCTGCGGGGGCTGGACAAACTGCTCTCGGAGGAAACCAAGCTCCCCGTCCACGTCGCGGAGGACCCGCTGAGCGCCGTGGCGGAGGGCACGGGCAAGGTGTTGAGCGAAATCAAGTTCCTGCGGCAGGTCACCAACGCCGAAAAGGAGTGGCGGTA
>CAXTFX010000550.1:0-3128 GCA_964243185.1 uncultured Chthoniobacterales bacterium | reverse complement strand
GTGGTGGACTCCTCCGCGGTGCCGGCCGGCGGGGGCCGGGTGCCGTCCGCGCGCAGGCCGGCGCCGGAGAGTTGCGCGCTGCCGCCGGCCCCGCGGCCGACGACGATGCGGCCGGTGTAGCTCCGGGCGGTTCCCGGTCGGAACACCAGCGTGAACCCCTGCCGCTCCTCCCGCCCCAGCCGGTAGCCGGCCGCGCCCTCCACCTCCCACGGCGCGGGCGGTTCCAGGGTGCCGACGGCGACCCCCCCGCCGCGGTTCTCCACCCAGAGTTCCCGCCGCGCGGCGTCGCCCCCGACGGGCACGGCGCCGAAGTCCAGGTCCACGGCCCCCGCCCCGGCGCTCCCGTCCTCCCCGACGACGGCCGGCCGCGGCGGGTCGTCGAGCACGCGCACCTCCACCACGGCGGGGGCCGAGACGGGGGTGCCGGGGGCCTGGACGGCGTAGGCGAAGCTGTCGGCGGCCGGGCCGTCGTCCGCGCGGTGGGTGTAGGTGACCACGGCCGAGTCCCGGCCCGTCGCGCGCATCTCGCCCAGGCGGCCGTGGGCGGGGAGCTCCCGGACGATGAAGTCAATGCTCTTGCCGAGCTGGCCGAGGGCCCGCAGCGGGATGTCCACGCTCCCCCCGAGGGGCACCTCCACGCTGGTCGCACCGGTCGCGCTGGCCGGGCGGGTCGCAGCCGTGGCGGCGGGCTCGTTCCGCCCCCCGCCCCGCGCCCCGGCGGAGCCGCGGCTGCCCCGGCCCGGCGGGTTCTGGATGTCGGCGGGCAGCGCGGGGGGAAAGACCGCGCCGGCCAGCAACGCCAGGGCGAGGAGGAGTGGCGCGCGGGGGAAACCACGGCGGCGCGGGGCAGACATCGGGGAAAGGACGGGATTTCGGGCTTTGCGGCGGGCGCGGAGCCCATTATCCTCCCCCCATCGCCGACCTCAAGCCCGTAACGATGCAAGCCCTCCCGCGTTGTCCCCGCTGCCGCCCCTCCTTCCCCCCGCGCGCCCTGCTCGCGCTGGGCCTCGCCCTTCTGCCGGTCGGGGCCGGGTCAGCCTGCGCGGAGGGGTTCCTCTTCTTCCGCCCGGCCCCGCCGACCCGACCCGTGCAGGAGCTGGTGACCCCCCGGCAGGAGGCGCCGCGCGTCTCGGCCCGGCTCATGGACCGGGCCACCCCCGACGCCACGCGGGTGGTCGTTTCTCTCTCCAAACAACGGGTTTACCTCATGCTCGGCGAGGAGGTCGTGATTGATTCGCCCGTTTCCAGCGGCAAACGCGGGCACCCAACGCCCCGGGGGGCGTTCCATATCTCCGAGAAGGAAGAGAACCACTTTTCCTCCCTTTACGGCAACTTCGTGGACCGGGACGGCCGCATCGTGCGGGCGGGCATCTCCGCCAAGATTGATTCCGCCCCCAGCGGAACCCACTACGTGGGCGCCCCGATGCGTTACTTCTGCCGGTTGACGGACCAGGGCGTGGGGATGCACATCGGCATCCTGCCCGGCTACGCGGCCAGCCACGGGTGCATCCGGCTCCCGGAAAACATCGCCCCGCTGATCTATTCCAAGGTGCGCGTCGGCACCAGCGTGCGGGTGGAGGATTGACCGGCGGCGCCGGTCCGCACGAGCGGTTGGCCCGTGGAGGTGCGATGGTGGACGCCGTTCGCCCCTCGTGCCTTCCCTCCGCGACCACCTGCCCCGCCCCGGCGAACCGCGCCCGGAGGCCGACGCGCTCCTGGGCCGGTTTCTCGACCACGTCGCCGCGTCCGGCCTGACGCTCTACCCGGCGCAGGAAACGGCGCTGCTGGAGCTGTTCGAGGGGCGCAACGTCATCCTCAACACCCCGACCGGGTCGGGCAAGTCGCTCGTCGCCACGGCGCTGCACTTCCAGGCCCTCGCGGCGGGCCGGCGCTCCGTCTATACCTGCCCCATCAAGGCCCTGGTCAACGAGAAGTGGCTGGCGCTGTGCCGCGAGTTCGGCCCGGAGAACGTCGGGCTCTCGACGGGCGACGGCAGCGTCAACCGGCACGCGCCCATCCTCTGCTGCACCGCGGAGGTGCTTGGCAACGCCGCCTTGCGCGAGGGCGCGGCGCTCGACGTGGGCGACGTGGTCATGGACGAGTTTCACTACTACGGCGACCGCGAGCGCGGCGCCGCCTGGCAGGTCCCCTTGCTGACGCTGCCCCAGGCCCGGTTCCTCCTGATGTCGGCCACGCTCGGGGACACCGCGTTCTTCGAGGAGGAGCTGACGGGGCTCAACGGTCGCCCCACCGTGACCGTGCGCTCCCCCGACCGGCCGGTGCCCTTGGAGTTCGCCTACGCCGAAACGCCCCTCGCGCAGACCGTGGAGGAGCTGGCGCTCACCAAAAAGTGCCCCGCCTACGTCGTGCACTTCACCCAGGCCGCGGCGGCGGAGAGCGCGCAGAACTTCACCAGCCTGAACGTCACCACGCGCGAGGAAAAAGCCGCGCTGGCCGACGCGCTCGCCGGCTTCCGGTTTTCCAGCCCCTACGGCCCGGAGGTCAAGCGCTGGCTGCGCGTGGGTATCGGCCTGCACCACGCCGGGATGCTGCCGAAATACCGCGTGCTCACCGAGCAGCTCGCCCAACGCGGGCTCCTGAAGATCATCTGCGGGACCGACACGCTCGGGGTCGGCATCAACGTGCCCATCCGCACCGTGCTCTTCACGGCGCTCTGCAAATACGACGGGCACAAGACGGCGATCCTCACCGCGCGGGACTTTCACCAGATCGCCGGCCGCGCGGGCCGGAAAGGCTTTGACCGCATCGGTTGGGTCGTCGCCCAGGCCCCCGAGCACGTCATCGAGAACCTGATCCTAGCCCGCAAGCAGGCCGACACGGGCAAGAAGTTCGTGCCCCGCCGCCCGCCGGAGAAAGGTTTCGTGCAGTGGGACGCCAAGACCTTCGCCCGCCTGCAAGCCGCCCCGCCGGAGCGGCTCCAGCCGCAGTTCGGGGTCACGCACGGCATGTTGCTCAACGTCCTGAGCCGCCGCGACGAGGACGGCTGCCGGGCGATGCGCGGGATCATCCGCCGCGTCCACGACACGCCCAAGGCGCGCCGGGCGCATTTCCAGCGGGCGTGGCAGCTCTTCCGCGGCCTGGTCGAGCGGGGCATCATCAAGTTCGCC
>CAXTFX010000549.1:0-3155 GCA_964243185.1 uncultured Chthoniobacterales bacterium | reverse complement strand
CCGGGCGGCTCCGACCCGCCCCCGGGCGCGCGGACCGACCGCTCCCGCCCGCGGGGGGATCGCGGGCCGGGGGCGTCGGCCCGCGGGGCAACGTCGGGCAGGAGCGCGGGCGGGTTCAACCCTGGCAGCCTGCCCCGGGCGCCCGCGCACCGGACGTTCGGAAGTGATGGGCGGCCGGGCGGGCGGATGGACGGTTGGATCAAGGGGGTGCCCGCGGACGCGGCCGGATCAGATCCGCACCGCCTCCTGGAAGCGCTGGCTCTGGCGGCGGCTCATTTCCACGCGGTGGCCGCCGGCGAGCACCAGCAGCAGGCTCTCGCTGAACCACGGCTCGACCCGTTCCACCCAGCGCAGGTTGACCAGGTGCCGGCGGCTGGCGCGGAAGAACACCGCCGGGTCCAGCCGCGCCTCCAGCGCGTTGAGGCTGCGGGGGATCAGGGCTGGTGTCTCGGCCCCGAAAAAGACCCGGGCGTGGTTGCCCTCGCTTTCTAGCAGCCGCAGGTCGCCCACGCGCACGAAGGCGCAGCGGCCGCCCTCGCGCAGGAGCACGCGCTCGTTGACGCCGAGAACCCGGCCCGGGGCAGGCCCCGCCGGCGGACTCCCCACGCCCGGGGCCGGGGCGTCCCCCGCGGTCCCCGGGAAGGCGGCCAGCCGGCGCAGGGCCTCGGCCAGCCGCTTGGGGTCAATGGGCTTGAGCAGGTAGTCCACCACCCCGAACTCGAAGGCGCGCAGGGCGTGCGCGTCGTAAGCCGTCACGAAGATGACCCGCGGCCCCGGCACCGTCTCCTCACGCAGGGCGGCCAGCAGGTCGAAGCCGCTGCCGCCGGGCATCTGCACGTCGAGGAAGACCACGTCGGCCCCGGTGCGGGCCAGCGCCCCGCGCGCCTCGGCGACGCTGGCGGCCTCGCCGACGATCTCCACCTCCGGGTGCCCCTCGGTGAGCAGTTCGCGCAGTTCGCGGCGCACCAGCCGCTCGTCGTCCACCAGGAGCGCTCTCATCGTCAGGGTTGGGGCCAAGCCAGAACTTCCTCCGCCCAGCCGGGGCCGGTGGGGGAAGGGATCGGTCGCGGCGGGGCGTCCCCGACCGGGGCCGGGATGCACATCGTCGCCGTGAACCGGCCCGGGTGGAGCGGTCCGGGCGGGGCGAGGGTGACGGCGGCGCCCGGCCCGTGGAGCCGGGTCAGGCGCTCGCGCAGGTTGACCAGGCCGAAGCCGCTGCGCTCCGGCTCCTGCCCGGGGCCACCGGGGTCGTCGGCGTCGGGGGGTGCGGCCGCCCCGTTCGTCACCTCCACCCGCAGCGGGCCGCCGCCCTCCGGCAGGCACACCGTCAGGGTGATCTCCGGGGGCCGGAGCAGGGGCGCGACGCCGTGTTTGACGGCGTTTTCCACCAGGCTCTGGACGGCCATCGGCGGCACGGCCCGGCCCAGGGCCGCCGGGTCCACCTCGCGGCGCACCCGCAGCCGGCCCTCCAGGCGCATGGCCTCCAGGCCGAGGTAGTCGTCCACCACCTCCAGTTCCTCGGCCAGGGTCACGGTGGTGACCTGCCCGGTCCGCAGGGAGTAGCGCAGCAGGTTGGACAGGCGCGTGACGGCCTCGCGCGCCCGGGTCGGGTCCTCCTTGATCAACGCGCGCAGGCCGGTCAGCGCGTTGAAGAGGAAGTGCGGGTGGACCTGCGCCTTGAGGGTCTGGAACTGCGCCTCGGAGAGGGCCGCCTGCCAGCGCCAGCCCGCCACCTGCGCCTGGCGTTGCGCGTCGAGGAGCCGGCGGCCGGCGTGATAAGCAAAGTAGATGGCGTTCCAGCCCGCGGAGAGCAAAAGGGCGTAGAGGCAGACCATCGCCCAGCGCCACGGGGTGAGTTCGCCCGTGTCCAGGGCACCCGAGAGCCGCATCGCGGTCCACGTCACCCCCAGCCAGACGCCGGCCATCGCCGCGCTGGCCCCGAGAGCGCGCCCGGGCAGCCGGCCCAAGGGTCCCCGCTTCGTCCAACCTCCCAGCCGCAGGCCGACGCGGCAGAGGTGGCTGACCACCAGCCCCGAGCCGCCGATGCAGAGCGTGCCGCTGACGGTCTGCGCTTCCCAGCGGCCCCAGAGCAGGTCGCTGACGACACTCTCGGCCATGTAACCGCCCCAGCCGAGCACCTGGCACGCCCAGTAAACCCGGCTCCCGAGCAGGACGTTGCGGCGGTTGGGTCCGTTCTTCATGGCGCTCGGACCGGGGGTCACTTCCTACCCTGGCGGCAGCGGCCGGTGGTTGTCACGCCGGAAAGGTTGAACGGTGGTTTAGCCGGATGAATGTTCCCGAGAGCAGGTTCATCGGGGGACGCGGTGGGCGGGCATCGCCTCCATTGCACAGACTGGTTCACAAACGGCCGTTTTTGACCTGTCGCGCCCCGGGACGTTGAACCGGCGAGCAGTCAGCGCTTTTCCGCTCCAGAACGCATCCCGAAAACAACGTGCGAAAAAGCGGTGCCCGCGCGCGCGTTGTGAGACAATCGCCTCATGCTCGTCGGCTACGCGCGCGTGTCCGCCCCCGACCAGAGCCTCGACGGACAGACCGACGCCCTGCGCGCGGCCGGCTGCGAGGAGGTCTTCACCGACGTGGCCAGCGGGGCGAAGGCGGCCCGGCCGGGACTGACGGAGGCAATCCGCTTCCTGCGCCGCGGCGACACGCTCGTCGTCTGGCGGCTCGACCGACTGGGTCGTTCCCTGGGCCACCTCATCGAGGCCGTCGCCGCCCTGGAGAAAAACGGCCAGGGCCTACGCTCGCTCCAGGAGAGCCTGGATACGACCACCAGCGGCGGCCGGCTCATCTTCCACCTCTTCGGGGCACTCGCCGAGTTCGAGCGCGGGCTGATCCGCGAGCGCACCCACGCCGGGCTTTCCAGCGCGCGGGCGCGGGGCCGAAAGGGCGGGCGGCCCCGGCGGCTGGACGCGAAAAGGACGGCCCTGGCAAAAGCTCTGCTCGCCGACGAGGACGTTTCCGTCGCGGAGGTCTGCCGCACGCTGGGGTGTCGCGTTCCACGCTCTACCGCACCGTGCGGCCAGCCACGATTAGCCCCTAACCGGAGTTTCTGTTCCGTTACTCCCCAGACCCCTTCTGGAGCACGCGCAGGGAGGCGAGGTTGTGCCGGGCCACGTAGGCGCGCAGCGGGCGGG
>CAXTFX010000548.1:0-3161 GCA_964243185.1 uncultured Chthoniobacterales bacterium | reverse complement strand
GCCTCCGGCCCCCGCCCATCCACGCCCATTGCCCACATCCTGCGCCCCGCCCCGGGCCGTCACTTCTCCCGCGCCAAGGAGGCCCCCGGCAAACGCGACCGACTCGACGGCCTGGAGGGTGTGGACCACGTCATCACCATTGACCAATCCCCCATCGGCCGGAGCCCCCGCTCGAACCCCGCCACCTACAGCGGTGCGTTCGGCCCCATCCGGGAGCTGTTCAGCCAACTGCCCACCGCCCGCGTCCGCGGCTACGACGCCGGCCGTTTTTCCTTCAACGTTAAAGGCGGCCGGTGCGAGAACTGCCAGGGCGACGGCGCCATCAAGGTCGAGATGCAGTTCCTCGCCGATGTCCACGTCCCCTGCGAGGTCTGCGAGGGGAAACGCTACAACCGCGAGACCCTGGAGATCTCCTTCAAGGGCAAGAACATCGCTGACGTGCTCGACCTCTCCATCGAGGAGGGCGCCCGGTTCTTCAAAGCCGTCCCCGCCGTCGCCGACCGGCTGGGCGCCCTGGAAACCGTCGGCCTGGGCTACCTCAAGCTCGGCCAGAGCGCCGACACCCTCAGCGGCGGCGAGGCGCAACGGGTCAAGCTCGCCGCCGAGCTGGCCAAGAAGGCGACGGGCCGCACCGTCTATCTCTTCGACGAACCGACCACCGGCCTGCACTGGGTGGACATCGAGAAGCTCCTCGAAGTCTTCTACAAACTCCGCCACGCCGGCAACACGCTCATCGTCATCGAGCACAACCTGGAGGTCATCAAGTGCGCCGACTGGGTGATGGACCTCGGCCCCGAGGGCGGCGCCGGCGGCGGCCGGATCGTGGCCGAGGGCACGCCGGAGACCGTCGCCGCCGCCCCGGCCAGTCACACCGGGCGCTACCTGGCGGGGAAGCTGGACCTTGCCCCCGCCCCCGGCCGGCCGTTCATTGCGCGCGAAAGGAGCTCCCCGCCATGAAGAAGGCCCCGCCGCGATTCGTCCTCGCCCTGCTCCTCGCTCCCCTCGCCAACGCGCAGGAGTCGGCGCCCCCGGCCCCGTTGTTCGAGTCCGCCCCCGGGCCGGAGACCCGCACCGTCCCCAGCCGGGCCAACGGCGCCGTCCACCGCGCCCGGCCGGTGCGGACCCGCGCGGAAACCCTGGCGGCCGTCTCCCCCGGCGCGCGGGTGCGCTTGAACCTGTTCGCCGACGTCAACTTCGATGCCGTCGTGGAGCGCGACACCCGCTCCCCGGCCGGGGACCGGGTGCTGGCCGGCTCGCTGCTCGACGGCTCGGGGGGAACCTTCCTCCTGGTGGACCACGCCGGGGAGCTGGCCGGGGACGTGCTCGTTTCCGCCGGGGAGCGTTACGCCCTGCGTCACCCGGCGGGGACGGGCGCGGGGGGTCTGGAGGTGCGGGCCATCGAGCCGGCGGCGGAGCCGGCGTGCGGGGCGGGCAGGGAGGTCCGCTTATCCACGGCCGGGGCCCCGCGGGCGAAGGCCCTCCGCCCGCACGCCCGGGAAACGCCGCCGGTGAGCGATGGGTCGGAGTTCTCCGTCCTGGTGGCCTACACGCCCGCCGCGAGCGCGGTGGCGGGGGGCGTCGCCGCCGTGGAGGCCCTGGCGGCGCTGTGCGTGGAGAACGCCAACGCCTGTTACGAGCACAGCGACATCGGGACCCGGATGCGGCTGGCGGGCGTGGTCCCGGTGGACTACGCGGAAAGCGGCGACCTCTACACCGATACGATCCGCCTGGCGGAGCCGGCCGACGGCTACGGGGACGCCGTGCACGACGCCCGGGCGGCCCGGGGGGCGGACCTGGTCAGCGTGTTCGAGGCGGACGTGGGCAACGACTCGGGCTACGGCATCTGGACGACGATCCACGAGCCGGACGGGACCCGCGTGCTGGACGGGCAGGCGGGGTTCTCCACGGTGGTGACGGTTTACGCCTCGCCCTACACCTTCGCCCACGAGGTCGGGCACAACTTCGGCTGCCAGCACGACCGGGAGCACGCCCAGGGCCCCACGCTGGCGCCCTACGCCTACGGCTGGCGCTGGACGGGGAGCAACAAGACGCTCTACCGCGACGTGATGGCCTATGCGCCCGGCGAGCGGGTCGCATATTTCTCCAACCCCCGCGTGAGCTTCGCCGGCGTGCCCACGGGCGTCGCGGAAGCGGCCGACACGGCGCGGATGATGAACGAGCGGCGCGGGGAGGTGGCGAACTTTCACCGGGCGCTGACCCCGCCGCTGCCGACCCCGCCGGACGCGCCGCCGACGGTCGCCATCGAGGCGACCGGGGCGGACGCTTACGAGGCGGGCGTGAGGAAAGGTTTCTTCACGGTGCGGCGCTCGGGGCAAGATGACGACGGCACCGGCGCGCTGACGGTCGGCTACCGGGCGGGGGGCACGGCGACCGGCGGGGTGCAATACCGGGCGCTGCCGGGCCTGGTGACGATCCCCGCCGGCCAGACGGAGGCGCGGGTGCAGGTCAAGCCGTTGGACGACGGCGCGGCCGGGGGGGACGTGACCGTGAAGCTCACGCTGACGGCGGGGGCGGGCTACCAGGTCGGCAGCCCGGCGAAGGCGAAGGTGAAGATCCACGACGCGCCGGCACCCTAGGGAATGAGGGCGAATCCGTTCCCGGCGAGGCCAAGCCGCGCCCTCCCCCTGGCGCTGGTCGTCGGCCTTTTTCTGCCCGTCGTAGTAGTTCACGCCGCCGCGCCCGTCCGCAAGCCCCCCCCGGCCGCGGACCTCGAGCCTCTCCAGGCCGCCGAGCGCGCCCTGGCGGAGGGGTTGCCCACGGTCGCCGTCGTCCGCCTGCGCCCGCTCCTCGCCCCGGGGGGCAACCTGCCGCCGGCGGGGCGCCCCGCGGCGAATCTGCTCCTGGCCCGCGCCCTCCTGGAAACGGGGGACGCCCGCGGGGCGCTGGCCGTTCTCCCCGTCGGCGACCACGACGCGCCGGACGTCGCCGGCCTGCGGGCCGGGGCCCACGCGGCGCTGGGGCGATGGGACCTCGCGCTGGCGGACTACGGCCGGGCGGGGGAGGGGCCGGCAGCGCGTTTCGGCCGGGCGGAGGCCCTGCGGGCGCTCGGGGGCGGGGCGGAGGCGGAGGGGCTACTGACGGGGCTGGCGGGGGACCCGGCGTTCGGCCACGTCCTGCTGCTCAGCCGGACCGGCAGCCCG
>CAXTFX010000547.1:0-3166 GCA_964243185.1 uncultured Chthoniobacterales bacterium | reverse complement strand
GCACACCGTCCATTACACCCGCACGGCAGGACGGCGCTTCGAGGGGCTGTGGCGGTGAACCAGCCTGATGATGTCCTGCTCCTGCTGCCCGTTGTGCGAGGCCGAAACCAGGCCGAAGCGCGGCGGGTGGCGAGCGCAGCGCGGCGGATCGAACCGGGCGCGGATATAAATGCGCCAGTGGCAGCCTGACGCGCTGGAGGAAAGCAGGCCCTTGCCTCCCTCCAGCGTTTCAACGCTCCCCCATCGGGATGAACGCCTGCGGCTCCGGCCCGGTGTAGTCGGCACCGGGGCGGATGAGCTTGTTGTTGGCCCGCTGCTCCTTGACGTGCGCCGCCCAACCCGAGACGCGCGCCAGGACGAAAATCGGCGTGAACAGCGGCGTCGGGATGCCCAGGAAATGATAGGCGGTGGCCGAGAAGAAATCCGCGTTGGCGAACATCCGCTTCTCGTCCGACATGAGTTTCTCCACCGCCTCGGAAACCTCGTAGAGATAACCGTCGCCGTCCGCCGCGCTCGGGGCGAGGCGCTGGGACCATTGTTTAATGATGGCATTGCGCGGGTCGGAATGTTTGTAAACGGCGTGGCCGAAGCCCATGATCTTCTCCTTGCGCGCGAGCATGGCCTTCACCCCATCACGCGCTGCGTCCGGCGTCTTAAACTCCTGGACCAGCTCCATCGCCGCCTCGTTCGCGCCACCGTGCAAAGGTCCGCGCAACGTGCCGATGGCCCCGGTGACGCACGAATAAATGTCCGACAAAGTGGCCGCGCAGACCCGCGCGGTAAACGTGGAAGCATTGAACTCGTGCTCCGCGTAAAGGATCAGCGAAACGTCCATGCAGCGGCGGTGCTCTTCGCCCGGTTTAGCACCGAGAAGTAAGTGCAAAAAATGACCGGCAAGCGAATCGTCGTCCGTCTCGGTTTCGATGCGCGTGCCGTCTTTGCAGAAGCGGTGCCAGTAGAGCAAGACGCCCGGTAAGCACGCCAGCAGGCGGTCGGCGATGGCGTCCTGTTGGGCGAAGGACCCCTCGGGCTCCAGCGTGCCGAGCATGGAAACGCCCGTGCGGAGAACGTCCATCGGGTGCGCGTCGGCGGGGATGCGTTCGAGCACTTCGCGCAACGTGTCCGGCAGCCCACGCTGGCCGCGGAGTTTGGTTTGGTAGGCGCCCAACTCCGCGCCCGTCGGCAACGTGCCGTAGAGCAGCAGGTAGGCGACTTCCTCGAAGGTCGCGTGCGCCGCGAGGTCCTCGATGGCGTAACCGCGGTAGGTCAGGCCGACGCCTTCCTTGCCGACGGTGCAGATGGACGTGGCACCCGCCGACTGGCCGCGCAGGCCGCCGGGGGAAGCGGGGGGTTTGGTTTCACTCATAAAGGGGGTAGGGAGGTTTACCTTGGTTTCCGCCTCGCGAACAGCTCGTCCAGCTTGTCCTCGTAGGCGTGGTAATCGAGCACGTCGTAAAGCTCCTCCCGCGTCTGCATCGCGTCCACGGCGGCGGTCTGCGTGCCCTGCTCGCGCAACGTCCGGTAAACGCCCTCCGCCGCCCGCGCCATCGCCCGGAAGGCGCTCAACGGATACAGCACCATCCGCACGCCGACCCCGCGCAGTTCCTCCACGGTAAACAGCGGCGTTTGCCCGAACTCGGTGATGTTCGCCAGCACCGGCACCTCCGGCCCGAGCGCGGTGGTGAACGCGCGGAAATCCTCCAACGTCCGCAACGCCTCCGCGAAGATCGTGTCCGCGCCCGCCGCGACGTAGGCCCGCGCCCGCTCGATGGCCGCCGGCACCCCCTCGCCCGCCGCCGCGTCCGTGCGCGCCATCAGCACGAAGCTGTCCGCCCCGCGCGCGTCGGCCGCAGCCTTGAGGCGGTCGCACATTTCCTCGGTGGCGACGAGTTCCTTGCCCGGCCGGTGCCCGCAACGTTTCGCGGCGACCTGGTCTTCCAAATGGCAGCCGGCCGCCCCGGCGCGGGAAAGCTCGCGGATGGTGCGGGAAACGTTGAACGCCCCGCCACCGAACCCGGTGTCCGCGTCCACGAGCAGCGGGAGCGTGCAGGCGGCGGTGAGTCGGCGGACGTCCTCGCAAACGTCGTTCAGCGTCGTGATGCCGAGGTCGGGCAGGCCGAAGGAGGAGTTCGCCACGCCGGCCCCCGACAGGTAGAGCGCGCGAAACCCGGCCCGTTCGGCGAGCATGGCCGAGAAGGCGGTGACGGCGCCGGCGATTTGCAGGGGGCGTTCGGCGTCGAGGGCGGCGCGCAGGCGGGCGCCGGGGCTGATTGCGAGGGAAAGCGTGGGCATGAGGGAGAAGGCGTTAACCGATAACGTTTCCGGCCTCAGTTGGGGCCGGGTTCCCCGCCGTTCGTTGACTATCCGCTTCGTCAGGGACTCACGGTCAGGCCGACCTGACTGGCCAGCGTGCGCTGTCGGGCGTCGAAGGAGAGGAACTCACTGGATGCGAGTTGACGGGCAGCGGCGACATGGATCACGTCGAGGGCACGGTGCCCGCCCGCGGTGGTAAACCGGGCGGAGAGACGGGATGCGGCAACAAAAACCGCCGGCCAATCACCGACCGCCGGCGCGAACACGCCGTCGGCGAGGTGACGCCGGAACTTTCGCACTCCGGCGACAACCTGGGCACTGGTGGCGGTGCCGCGGAAACGGGCAGCCCTCAGCGCGTTGAGCAACTCGAAGCGACCAAACTCCGTCAACGGCAGGGGCAGCGTGACGGTGGTAATCCGCGCCAGTGCGGCGGTGCTGTTGGCGTCGCGGATGTAGAGGGAGAACAGGAAGGAACTGTCCGCGTAGGCGCTCAGAACCGTCCCTCCTCACGCAAGGCGATCACGGTATTTTCGGTGGCGGGGGGGGCGTCCCCCCAGATTTCTTGCAAGTCCGCGGCAAAATCCGGCCGCCGCGCGGGGCGAGGGGGCGCGGGCAGGTCCGCCGCGGGGAGCGGGGGGGCAAGATGCTCGTTGATCCACGTTTGCAATTCGGCCAACTCCCCCGGCGAAAGCCGTTGAGCCTGTTCGATGGCGCTGCGAATGGCCGTGGTCATGCGGGAACAAGTTTCGCCCGTCACGGATGAGGTGCAAGCAAAGAGCCGCGGACGAGGGCAGCGAGGAGAGCAGCGCGCTTCCGTCTCGTTCCCAAACTCCGTTTGGGAATGCCCCCACCC
>CAXTFX010000546.1:0-3189 GCA_964243185.1 uncultured Chthoniobacterales bacterium | reverse complement strand
AGCACGCGGAGGAGCTGTTCCACGTCGGCCATGTGCAGGCCGACGGTGGGTTCTTCCAGCAGGTAAAGCGTGGACTTGGGCGTCCGGCGCTGGCGCAGCCGGGCCGTTTCCGACACCCCGACGCCGCGGGCGAGCTCGGTGACGAGTTTCATGCGCTGGGCCTCGCCGCCGGAGAGCGTCGGGCTGGGCTGGCCGAGCTGGAGGTAGCCCAAGCCGGTTTCCGTGAGCAGGCGCAACGGCCGGTGGACCTTGGGCACACCCTTAAAGAAGTCGGCCGCCTGCTCGATGGTCAGTTTCAGCACGTCGCCGATGCTGGTGTCGTGGTAGAGCACTTCCAGGGTCTGCGGGTTGAAGCGCAGCCCGTGGCAATCCTCGCAGGGCACGTAGGAAGTCGGCAGAAACGCCATCTCGTGTTTGATGACGCCCATGCCCCCGCACGTCTCGCAGCGGCCGCCTTCGGTGTTGAAGGAGAACCGGCCGGGGCCGAACCCGCGCATCCGGGCCAGCGGCACCTGGGCGAAGAGCTGGCGGATCTCGTCCAGCACGCCGACGTAAGTCGCCGGGGTCGAGCGGGAAGTCTTACCGATGGGCGATTGGTCCACCTCGTGAACGGCTTCCAGAAACTCCGCCCCGGTGAACGCGGTCCACGGCTGGGGGCCGGGCCGTTTCTTGGTGTTCTTGTCCTTGGCCGCTGGCTTCTTTCTACCCTTGAGCTTCTCCACCGCCGCCGCCGCCGCCGGCAGGAGGACGGCGCGCATGAGGCTGCTCTTGCCGGAGCCGGAAATACCCGTGATGACCGTCAGCCGACCGACGGGAAAGCGGGTCGTGACGTTTTGCAGGTTGTTCGCGGAGGCGCCGGTGAGCTCCATCCACGGGTCAAGCTTGCCGAGCTTGCGGCGGGCGCCGTGCATCGGGTGTTGGATCGGCTCGCGCAGACAGCGGCCGGTGACGGAGTGCGGGTGCTGCTCGATCTCGGCCAGCGTCCCGGTCGCCACCACGTCACCGCCGTGCACGCCGGGGCCGGGGCCAAGGTCCACGATGAAATCGGCCCGGCGCATCGTTTCGTCGTCGTGCTCCACGATGACGAGCGAGTTGCCTTTGTTTTTTAGGGCTTCGAGCGTGTCTAACAAACGGGCGTTGTCGCGCGGGTGCAGACCGATGGTCGGCTCGTCCAATACATAGAGAACGCCTCGCAGATTGGAGCCAAGCTGGGCAGCCAGGCGGATGCGTTGCGTCTCGCCGCCGGAAAGCGTGCGGGCGCTGCGGTCCAGGGTTAAATAATCCAGGCCAACCTCCGCCATGAACTTGAGTCGCTGCTCAATTTCCACGATGACATCGGCGGCAATGATTTTCTGCGAACCCGCAAACCCTAGCCTCGTCAACGTCTGTAGAGCCTCGCGGACCGGCAGCCGGGCGAACTTGTCAATGGTGAGCGTCTCGCTCACGCCGTTGGACTTGCCGTTCTTTTTAGCGGGCACGAACTGCGTCAGCCGCACGCTGCGCGCCGTGGGGTTGAGCCGCGCGCCGTGACACTGGGGGCAGGGTTTGCCTTCGTCCTCTTCGACGTAGGAACTGGCGCGTTCCTCCGCCATCTCGCGCTCGGCCTGGCTGGCGCTGTCGTCGAGCTTGGGCATCAGCCCGGCCATGTTCCAAACGTGCCCGAAACCCCGGCAGCCCTGGCACCAGCCGTGCGGGGAATTGTATGAGAATAACCGCGGGTCGAGTTCCTCGAACGCGGTGCCGCATTCGGGACACGACATCTCGGTTGAGAGAACGGAAATACTTCCTTTGGCATCCATTAACTTCGCCGTGCCTTTGCCGATCTTGACGGCGCGGGCGACGATCTCGTGCAGTTTGGCGGTCTTGCCCTTCTCGATCTCGCCGACGACGACATCAATCGTGTGCTCGCGGAAACGTTCGAGTTTCTCGAAGCCTTCGGCCAGCTTGAGTTGCCCATCCACGAGCATGGTTGTCAGTCCCTGTTTGCGGACCCACAACGCCACGTCGGTGTGGAAGCCTTTGCGTGCTTTGATCAGCGGCGCCAGCACGCGGACGCGGCCCCGTTTCGCGGCCTCCTCGACTTGGGCGACGATGGCGGCCTGGCTTTGTTTCTGGACGGGAACCTGGCAGTTCGGGCAATACTGCGTGCCGACCTTGGAGAACAGCAGGCGCAGGAAATGGTAAACCTCCGTGACGGTCGCCACGGTGGACTTTCCCCCGCCGCGGGTGATGCGCTGCTCGATGGCCACGCTCGGGGGGAGCCCCTCGATGCTGTCCACCTCGGGTTTCTCTAGCTGTTCGACAAATTGCCGCGCGTAGGGCGACATGGAATCCAGGAACCGGCGCTGGCCTTCCGCGAACAGGATGTCAAAGGCAAACGTGCTCTTGCCCGAGCCGCTCAACCCCGTGACGATGACCATCTTCTCGCGCGGCAGGTCGAGCGAGAAGTTCTTGAGGTTGTGCTCCCGCGCCCCGCGGACCCGGATGGTCGGCGCCAGCCGGCGGGCCGCGTAATCCGGCGGCGTCTCCGCGGCCAGGGCAAGTTCGCGATGATTAGCCGAGGCCTCGTAGGTGGCGCCGTCGCTGTTCCGACCATCCAGCATCTTGTATCCAGCATCCAGCATCGGCCGCAAGAACTGGCCGGTGTGCGAGCTTTGCACCTCAGCGACCGCTTCGGGGGTGCCGGCGGCCACCAGCATCCCGCCCTCGTTACCGGCTTCCGGGCCGAGGTCCACGATCCAATCGGCGCAGCGGATGACTTCCAGGTTGTGTTCGATCACCAGCAAGCTCTCGCCCTGGTCCACGAGTTTCTGGAAGACCGTCACCAGCAAGGCCACGTCGTCGAAGTGCAGGCCGGTGGTCGGCTCGTCGAAAATCAGCAGGGCGTTGACGCCGTCCGGGTTGCGCGTGCGCTCGACGAGGTGGCTGACGAGCTTGAGCCGTTGCGCCTCGCCGCCGGACAGGGTGTTCAGCGGTTGACCCAAACGCAGGTAGCCGAGACCGACATCACAGAGTAGCCGCAGCGGCTCGGTCAGGCGGCGCAGCTTGGCTTCCGAAGTTTCGAGCGGGTCGGATTGGTTTTTGAAGAACTGGAGCGCGTCGGCCACGGTCATTTCCAAGACTTCGTGAACGTTGAAGTCGCCGTAGTGAACGGCCAGGACGTGCGGCCGGAAACGCTTGCCCTCGCAC
>CAXTFX010000545.1:0-3191 GCA_964243185.1 uncultured Chthoniobacterales bacterium | reverse complement strand
CCTTGAACTTGGCGCGCAGCCGTTCGTCCAACGTGGCGACCCCGACCGGGCAGGTGTTGAGGTGACACTGGCGGACATAGACGCAGCCGGCGGCGATGAGCGCGGCGGTGCCGAAGTTAAACTCCTCCGCGCCGAGCAGCGCGGCCATGACGATGTCCTGACCGGTCCGCATCCCGCCGTCGGTGCGCAGGGTGACGCGCGAGCGCAGGTTGTTGAGCATCAACACTTGGTGCGCCTCCGCGACGCCGAGTTCCCAGGCGGAGCCGGCGTTCTTGATGGAGCTGAACGCCGCCGCGCCCGTGCCGCCCTCGTGCCCGGAGATCAGGATAATGTCCGCGTGCGCCTTGGCGACGCCCGCGGCGATGGTGCCCACGCCCGCCTCGGCGACGAGCTTGACGCAGACCCGGGCGCGGGGATTGACCTGCTTCAAGTCGTGGATCAACTGCGCCAAGTCCTCAATGGAGTAAATGTCGTGGTGCGGCGGCGGCGAGATCAGCATCACGCCGGGGGTCGCCTTGCGGAGCCGGGCGATGTAGGCGGACACCTTCGCGCCGGGGAGCTGGCCGCCCTCGCCGGGCTTGGCGCCCTGGGCCATCTTGATTTCAATTTCCTTGGCGGAGGCCAGATACGTCGCGTGGACGCCGAACCGGCCGCTGGCGATCTGCTTGATGGCGGAGTTGGCGAGGTCGCCGTTCTCGCGCCGGTGGAAACGCTCGGGGTCCTCGCCGCCCTCGCCAGAGTTGGACTTGCCGCCGATGCGGTTCATGGCGATGGCTAGGCACTCGTGCATCTCGGGGCTCAACGCGCCGAGGGACATTCCGGCCGTGGTGAAGCGGCGGCGGATGTCTTCGATGCTCTCGACTTCCTCGACGGGCACGCCGCCGTTGGGGGGCACGATCTCCAGCAGGTCGCGCAGGGCGATGGGCGCGACGCTCAGCACGCTCTCGACGTATTTCTTGTAGTCGGCCGCGTCGTTCGTTTTCACGAACGTGTGGAAATTCTTGATCATCGGCGGCGTGACGGAATGCGCCTCGCCATTGGGTCGGAACCGGAAGTAACCCGGGTGCCCCAACGCCAGCGCCTTGCCGTCGGCCGAAGGCGCGCCGTAGCCGAGGGCGTGACGCCGCAAGCTCTCCTCCGCGATCTCGTTGAACCCGATGCCTTCCACGGGCGAAGGCGTGCCGGTAAAGCATTTCTCAATGAGCTTCGTGCTTAACCCGACGGCCTCGAAAATCTGCGCGCCGCGGTAGGAGCTCAACACGGAGATGCCCATCTTGGACATAATTTTGAGGATGCCCGCCTCGACGGCCTTCCGGTAGTTCTTCACCGCGTCGGCGTAGGACGCGCGGCCCTCGGGCGGTAGTTTTTCCAACACTTCGCGGACGGTTTCGTAGGCCAGATACGGCACGATGGCGCTGGCGCCGTAGCCGATGAGGCAGGCCAACTGATGCACGTCCCGCGCCTCGCCGGTCTCGCAGAGGATGCTGACCTTCATGCGTTTGCCCACGCGGGTGAGGTGGTGATGGACGGCGCCCATCGCCAACAGCATCGGCACGGGGACGTTCGCGTGGTCCACGCCGCGGTCCGAGAGCGCGACGAGCCGGTGGCCGGCGTCCACCGCCGCCTCGACCTCGGCGCAGATGCGGTCCACGGCCGGCTCCAGCCCGGCGGCGCCCGCCGCGGCGGGCCAGAGCGTCGGCACGGTGGCGGGGCGCACGTCCAGGGAGTCGTGGGCGCGCAGGGCGGCCAGCTCGTGCTCAAACAGGATGGGCGACTCGGCGGAAACCAGCCGGGCGTGCTCGGGCGTCTCGCCGAGCAGGTTCCGGCGCCAGCCCATGATGGTGTAGAGCGTCATCACCAGCCGCTCGCGGAGCGGGTCAATCGGCGGGTTGGTGACCTGCGCGAAAAGTTGCGAGAAGTAGCGATACAGCAGGCACGGCTGGAGCGAGAGCACGGCCAGGGCGGTGTCGTCGCCCATCGAGCCGGTGGGCTCGTAGCCGTCCTTGAGCATCGGCTTGAAGAGCACGTCCAGCTCCTCCGCCGAGTAGCCGAAGGCGAGTTGCCGCTCGGTCAGGCCGAGGATGTCCAGCTCGCCGGGCGCGGGCTCGAGTTTGGCGTCGGCGGGCACCACGGCGTCCAGGCGGATGAGGTTTTCGTCCACCCACTGCCGGTAGGGTTTCGCGGCGGCGAGCGACTGCTTGATCTCCCGGTCGCGCAGGAGTTTGCCCGTCACGGTGTCCACGGCGATCATCTCCCCCGGCCCGAGCCGGCCTTTTTCGATGACGTGGGCGTCGTCGTATTCCACCGTGCCGGCCTCGGAGCCGAGCGAAAAGATGCCGTCATCGGTTAGCTTGTAGCGGGCGGGACGCAAGCCGTTGCGGTCCAGGCACGCGCCGACCGTCCGGCCGTCGGAGAACACCAGCGCGGCGGGGCCGTCCCAGGGCTCGTTGAAGCAGCGGTTGTATTCGTAGAACGCCGTCAGCTCGGGGGAGCGGTCGCGGTCGGTGCGCCACGCCGGCGGCACGAGCATGGTCATGGCGTGGAGCAGGCTGCGGCCGCTCATCACGAGGACTTCCAGCGCGTTGTCCAGGCTCGCGGAATCGCTGCCGCCGGGCTGGATGATGGGCTTGAGCAGGTCAATGTCCTCGCCCCAGAAGTCCGCGCGCAGCTCGGCCTCGCGGGCGTGCATCCAGTTGCGGTTGCCCTTGATGGTGTTGATCTCTCCGTTGTGCCCCAACATGCGGAAGGGCTGGCCCAACGGCCACGTCGGGAACGTGTTCGTGCTGTAGCGCTGGTGATAGACGGCGAGCGCGGTGTCGTAATCCGGGTTGGAAAGGTCCCGGTAGAACTTTTCCAGGGACGAGGACACCAGCAGGCCCTTGTAGATGAGGGCGCGGCTCGAGAGCGAGGCGATGTAGAAGTTCTTGATCTGAGCTTCCGCCGCCCGCTTCTCGATCTCGTTGCGGGCCAGGAACAGGCGGCGTTCGTAGTCGTCGTCGCCCATGCCCCACGGCCGGCCGACGAGCACCTGCTCAATGCGGGGCATGGTGAGTTGGGCCTTGTCGCCGAGGAGGTTGACGTTGATGGCCACGTCGCGCCAGCCGAACAGGAACAGGTCGCGCCCCTGGATCACCTCCTCCGTGATGGCCTTGGCGCGGGCCTGCGCGTAGGCGTTGTCGTGCGGCAGGAAC
>CAXTFX010000544.1:0-3200 GCA_964243185.1 uncultured Chthoniobacterales bacterium | reverse complement strand
GGTGAGGGTGGGAAAGGTTTGCCCCAGCCGGGCGTAGGGATCACTCGGGTCCAGGACCGCGACGCTGGCCGGCAGGTTGGGTTCAGGGGTCATGGGGGAGTGCCTGTTCAACCAGGTTCAAGGGCGCAGGTGAGCTTCCCCGGCGAGACCGCCCGGGTCGGAAGGCACGGGGGCAAGCGTGGCCACGGAGAACCAGAAGCGTTGCACGCGGGTGAGGACCTCGGTGAAACGATCCAGGTCCACGGGTTTGGTGATGTAGCAGTTGGCGTGCAGGTCATAGCTCTCCACGACGTCCCGCTCGGCGGAGGAAGTGGTGAACACCACGACCGGCAGCCGCCGCAGGACGGGGTCTCGCTTCAGCTCGGCCAGCACCTCGTGGCCGCTCTTTCGGGGCGTATTGAGGTCGAGCAGGACAAAAGCGGGTTGGGTTACGCCAGCATAGGGCGCTTCGCGGCGCAGGTAGGCCAGCGCCTCCACCCCGTCCGGGACCACGGCCAGAATATTTGGCAAACCGCTCTCCGCCAGGATTTCGCGCGCGAGCCGCACGTCGGCGGCATTGTCTTCGACCAGCAGGATTTCGACGGGGTGGCTTGGCATGGATGAAGTGCGGTCGTGCCGCCCACGGCAAGGTCGCCGCCCCGGCTGGCTCACGCCATTGGTCGGAGGAAGGGTTGTGCGCTCCCCCGTTCGGATGAGACGTTGCCGGACTTCCCCCGAAAGTCTGACCCCGGCTTCCCCCGCGGGCAGGACCGAAAATTCCGCCTTCCGCCCCGTGGCGCCGGGCAGACGTCCGGGGGCAAGGTCCGGGACGGCGGTCCGGTTGACCCGTGGGGGGTCGAACCGCGCCGTGCTCCCGCCGGAGCGTCGTCTCCACCCCTGCCGTCCCGCACCCGACCCATGAGCCGAGTCCTCGTCGTTTACACCACCACCCTCGGCAACACCGGCCGGATGGCCCGGAGCGTGGCCGACGGGGCACGCTCCGTCCCCGGCGCGGAGGTGACCCTGCGGGAGGCTACCGCCGCCACCTCGGCGGACGCCCGCGCCTGCGACGCGCTCATCCTCGGCTCACCCGTGCGCCACCGCTCGGCCGACGCGCGGGTGAAAGGTTTCATCGAGCGCGTCATCGAGCAACTCTGGCTGACGGACGAACTCGTCGGCAAGGTCGGCGCGTGCTTCACCGTCGGCGGCGGCTACGGCGACTGCGCCTCCGGCGCCGAGCTGACCCAGGCCGGCCTGTGCGCGGCGCTCACCGGGGCGGGGATGCTCTTCGTGCCCCTGCCCAAGACGACGCCCGGCTACGGCGCGGCCGGCACGCAGTGGGGTCCGCACGGCCGCTCGGGCGCGGCGGACATGACGCCCACGCCCCTCTCCGACGACATGCTTGCGGCGGCCTACCACCACGGCGCCAACGTCGCGCGGATCGCCGCCGCCCTCCGCGGCCAGCCCGAACTGTTCGCCCGTGGCAACGTCGCGCCCGACGCCGAACTCCTCCGTAAGTTCCAGCAACCGACAGGCTAAACACAAGGTCACGCCATGAACCGCCGCGCCGCCCTTAAACTCACCGTCCTCGCGGCCGGCGCCCTGTCCATCGCCCCGCGCGGCCTCACCCAGCCGCCGACCGCGGCTCCCCTCTCACCCAACCCACCCACACCCATGAACCCGCTGCCGACCTACCCATTCACCCTGCCGCCGCTGCCCTACGCCTTTGACGCCCTGGAGCCGTTCATTGACGCCGAGACGATGCGCCTGCACCACGACCGGCACCACCAGACCTACGTGGACAACCTCAACAAAGCCCTCGCCGAGTGCCCGCCCGAGTTCCACGCCTGGTCCATCGAAGACATCCTGCGCCACCTCGCCGACGTGCCAGAAAAGGTCCGCACCGCCGTGCGCAACCACGGCGGCGGCCACGCCAACCACCAGCTCTTCTGGAAGATCATGGCCCCGGCGGGCCAGAAGGGCGCCGGCGGCGAGCCGACGGGTGCCTTGGCCGAGGCGTTGAACAAGGATTTCGGCGGCGTGGACGCCTTCAAGACCGAGTTCGAGGAAGCTGGGGCGAAGGTGTTCGGCAGCGGCTGGGTGTTCCTGGTCATTGACCCCAAGGACGGCGGCAAGCTCAAGGTCCACACCACGGCCAACCAGGACAGCGTGCTGCTCGAAGGGCTGCCGGCGCTGTTGGGCAACGACGTGTGGGAGCACGCCTACTACCTCCGGCACCAGAACCGCCGCGCCGATTACCTCAAGGGCTGGTGGAACGTCGTCGCCTGGGACGTCATCAACACGCGCCTGGAAGCGATGCGCTCGGGCAACGAAAAGAGCCTCGGCGGCGCCACGGCCTGACCGCTTACCCCCGCTGCCCGCATGAACCCCGTCCTCGCCGACCCCGCCCAGGCGCCCGTCCGCGTGCTCATCGTGTTTGATTCCTGGGAGGGCCACACCGCGGCCGTCGCCAAACCCCTCGCCGAGGGCGCCGCCTCCGTGCCCGACACCGTCGCCGACCTCTGCGCGGCCGCCGAGGCCAGCCGCGAGCGGCTGCGGAGCGCCGACGCCCTGGTCATGGGCAGCCCCGTCCACCAGCGCACGATGGCTTGGCCGATGAAGCGCTTCGTGGACCTGGTCTGCGAGCCGGCGTGGTTCTACGACGACCTGGTCGGCCGCGTCGGCGCCGTGTTCACCACCGGCGGCGGCCACGGCGACGCGGGCGGCGGCTGCGAGCTGGCGCAGCTCTCCATGCTCGGCAACCTGGCCGCCTGCGGGTTAACGCTGGTGACTTACCCCAAGACCACCGCCGGCTTCCAGCAACACGGGATGCACTGGGGACCGCACTTCCGCATCACCGGCGGGGACATGGCCCCGCGTTCGCCGGAGGAGGTCGCCGCGGGGGGGCGCGACGCCGCCTTCGCCCACGGCCAGAACGTCGCCCGCGTCGCCGCCCGCCTGCGCGGGGTCGTCATGGCCGGCGGCAACGACTGGCCCCCGGCAGCCATGCGCGAGCAGCGCCGGGCGATGGAGGCGAAGGACCCGACGCTGGGCCGGCCGCAGCGTTGAGCGTGACGCCACGCCGGACGTGTCGGTTCCAACCCCTTCCAAACTACCCCGTTCCTTTCCAGCCACCCTGACCCGTAAACCATCCTATGCCTGACCTCGATCACCGCTTCACCAAGCTCCGCCCCGAGCACGCCGCCCTGCTGCTCATTGAC
>CAXTFX010000543.1:0-3213 GCA_964243185.1 uncultured Chthoniobacterales bacterium | reverse complement strand
CGCCCGAGCTCATGGACGTGCCCCAGCCGGCCTCGGCGGAGTTGGCCGTGGACCTACGCAACCTGGAGCGGCTCAACCGCTGGTTCGGCGCGCACCGGCTGCTGCGGCCGTTCCTCCGACGCTGGCTGAGACCGACGCCGGACGGGCGGCCCCTCCGGCTGCTGGACCTCTGCACGGGTGGGGCGGACCTGCCGCGGGGCATGGCGCGGGCGGCGCGGCGGCGCGGGGTGCCGGTGGCGATCACGGCCGTGGACTTCCAGCCGGGCACGGTGGCATTAGCGGGGTCGTGGTGCGCGGATTTTCCCGAGATCGAGGTCGTCCAGGGGGACGCCCGGACCTTCGGGGCGGCCGGGCAGACGTGGGACTACGCCTTCACGGCGACCGCGCTGCACCACTTTTCGGCGGACGACGCCGCCGCGGTGCTGGCCCGGATGCGCGCCCTGGCGACGCGGGGGGCGTTGGCGGCCGACCTGCGGCGCGGACCGACGCTCTCGGCGGGAGTCTGGTTCATGACGACCACGCTCATGCGCGAACCCATGACGGTGGCCGACGCCCGGACCTCCGCGCGGGCGGCGTGGTCGTTCGCGGAGCTCGGGGAGTTGGCGCGGCAGGCGGGCTGGCAGGAGTTCGGTCACGCCCGGTTCCCCGTCGGCCGGCAGGCGGTGTGGCTGGCGCAACCGTAGGTGGATGGGACGACCTCGGAGCGCCATCCACCTTGGCTTTCGCCGCCGACGGGCTAAGGTCCCGACCCTCGAATTCTCTTTATGCGTTGGCAAACCCTTTACGAAGCCCGTTGGATCTTCGCCGTCCTCCTCGGGGTCGCGGCCGGCACGCTGGCGGTGCTGCCCCACGGCCGGCTCTGGCTGGGGCTGTTCTGGCTGGTGGCGATCCTCTACGTTTTCTACTTCTTCCGCGACCCGGAGCGGGTCACGCCGGCGGACCCGGCGGCCGTCGTCTCCGCGGCGGACGGCGTGGTCGTGGAAATCGAGGAGATGGAGGAGTCGGAGGTGGTGAAGGGACCCATGCGTCGGGTGGCCATCTTCCTGTCGGTGTTCGATGTCCACACCAACCGCGCGCCCATTGACGGCACCGTGACCTACACGGAACGGCGCGTGGGCCGGATGCTCGACGCCCGCCACCCGGACGCCAGCCGGCTCAACGAGTGCCGCACCTGGGCCATCGCCAACCCGCGCGCCGGCACCGTCGTCGTCCGCCAGATCACCGGGGCCATCGCGCGCCGGATCGTCGCCTGGGCGCAGGTCGGGCAGGCCGTGGCGAAGGGCGAGCGCTTCGGCATGATCCGCTTCGGCTCGCGCACGGAGGTTTACCTGCCGCTGGCCGCGGAGGTCGTCGTCAAGGTCGGCGAACGGGTGCAGGGCGGGTTGAGCGTCATCGCGCGGCTGCCCTGAGGCGGGGGCGGGTCTGAGACAGAGGATTGCCCGCGGAACACGCGGAAGGACGCGGAAAAAAGAAGGGATGGAGAAGGACTTTTTTCCTGCCTTGCCCTCCCTCCTGCCGCGTTTTTCCGCGTGTTCCGCGGGCATTTCCTACCGCCCCGTCTCGGCCATCAACGCCAGGCGCACGCGCTCCAGCTCGTGCCGCAGGTCCGGCAGGCGCGGGGCGGCCCCGGCGAGGTTCCCCGCCCGGCCGAGCGCCTCGACCTCCCCGCAAAGCCGGCCTAGTTCCGTTGCCCCGAAGTTCGCGCACGCCCCTTTGACCGAGTGAGCCGCGCGGGTGAAATCCCCCGCCTGCCCGACGGCCAGGGTCCGGTCGAGGTCGTCCATGCGGAGGAGGGCGTCGGCCAGGAACAGGTCCACGAGCTCGAGGAAGAACGCCTCGTCCCCGTCGGCCGCGAGGTTGCGGAGGGCGTGCAGGCTGTCGGCATCCAGGGAGGCGGGTTGGACGATGGCGGCCGGCGGTCCAGGGCCGCGGCGCGGGGCCGTTTCCAAATCTCCGCCGTCCGGCATCCGACAGCCGGCCTCCAGCGCCCGGACCGCCTTCTCCAGGGCCGCCTGGAGCTGCGCGGCCTTGACGGGTTTGGACAGGTAATCGTCCATGCCGGCGGCGAGGCACTTCTCCCGGTCGCCCTCCATCGCGTTGGCCGTCATGGCGATGATGTAGGGGCCGGCCGCGCCGAGGTTTTTGCGGATGCGCCGGGTGGCCTCGAAGCCGTCCATCTCGGGCATCTGCACGTCCATGAGGATGAGGTCGAACCCCTCCGCCGCGACGGCGGCCACGGCCTCGCAGCCGTTGTTGGCGATGTGGTCCGCCCCCTGGGCGCGGCCGATCTGGCGCAGCAGTCCCAGGGCGACCCGCTGGTTGACGAGGTTGTCCTCCGTCAGCAGGATACGCAGGCTGGCCAGGGCGTTGGCGGGGAGCGGCGTCAGCGCGACGGGGGGGGCGAGCGGGGCGGCGGCGGGAAACGGCGGCGTCACGGGAGGAAGGGGAGCGGCGGCGGCAACGGCGATGGCGGTGGGCGGGAGGGCGTCGGCGCGGCCGGGCAGGGCGGCGGCCTTGATGGTGAACTCGAAGGAGGAACCCTGCCCGACCTCGGATTCCAGCCAGATGGAGCCCCCGAGCATCTCGCAGAGCCGGTGGCAGATGGCGAGGCCCAGGCCCGTGCCGCCGTAGGTGCGCGAGGTGGAGGCGTCGGCCTGGGAAAAGGGTTTGAAGAGCCGGTGGAGCTTCTCCTCCGGCACGCCGATGCCGGTGTCGCGCACGGTGAAGTGAAACATCCAGGGCACGGCGTCCGGGTAGGGCTCCAGCGCGTCGGCGACGTGCGGGGGCAGGTCCTCGGGCGCGAGCGGGTCGCCGGTGACGGACACGGCCACGCTCCCCTCGGCGGGGGTGAACTTGATGGCGTTGCCGACGAGGTTGCTCAGGATTTGCCGCAGCCACGTCACGTCGGACACGAGGGTCTGCGGGATGCGCGCGTCCACCTCGAAGGTCAGCGTGACCCGCTTCTCGTTGGCGCGGAGGTTCAGCGGGGCGATGGCCTCCCGCAGACAGGAGCCGAGGGTGTGCGGCGCGAGGTGGATCTCCATCGCCCCGCTCTCGATCTTGGAGAAGTCGAGGATGTTGTTGATGAGGGAGAGCAGGTTGTCGCCGCAGGTGGCGATGAGGCCGACCAGCTCGCCCTGCTCCGCGTTGAGCCCCGCCTGCCCGAGCAGGTTGGCCATGCCGATGATGCCGTGCATGGGCGTGCGGATCTCG
>CAXTFX010000542.1:0-3222 GCA_964243185.1 uncultured Chthoniobacterales bacterium | reverse complement strand
CCGAGACCAGGTAGGGCAGGATGGCCGGCACGCAGCCCTGGAAGAAATCCACGGAAAAATGCCCGACGGACAGCGCCGCCACCGCCCGGCGGCTGCCGGGGGTGGCGTCGGGGACGGGGAGGGGCGGGGTTTGCACCACACATCTTGGCAGCATCCCCGCGAAAAGGCGAAGCCGACCTTCCTCCCGGCAGTGGCCCAATCTGACTGACGGCGGCAGGGGTAGGGCGGCTTATCCCTCAGCCGCCGCGGGAAAGCGTGTCGAAAGCGAGAACGGCGGCGGGTTAGGGATAGGCCACCCTACCCCTGCCGCCGCCGATGCTTCCAAACTAAGCCGTCACCCTTCCTCCCGCCGTCACGGAGGGGAGACCAGCCATTGCCGCCGAGCCACTCACCCCATCTCGTCAGACCAGCGGGTCGAGGCGTGGAGCGCCGGGGTCAGTCCCGACCCGCCTGGACGGTCGGCAGCGAGGCCAGGTCCACGTTGCCGCGCTGGCTCGTGAAAACCACCTCGGCCGACCGTCCGCTGCCCTGGGCCTGGGCTACCCCGCTGATCCGGTGCTCGCCGGTATCATGCACCGTCACTTTGCCATCGCCACGGTCCACCGCCAGCCGCCGGGTGTCGCCGAAATAGGCGTAGCGCACGTCGTTCTGGCTGCCGGCCGCGTTGGGGTGTCCGCCCAACGCTTTAGGCCACCAGGCTTCGGTTTGCATGGGCCGCAGGGGCTCCATCGGTTTCATTGGTTTCATCGGTTCCATAAAGTGAAGGAAGGGGAGTTGGAACGACCCTTCCGCCCTGGGTTCCCGCCGTGGCGGCGCCCCCCTCACGCCGTCGCGGCGATGGGCACCCGGACTTCCCGGCGGCGGCCGTAGAGGGCCAGGGTGGCGCCCAGCCCGCAGGCCGCGGCAAACATCATCCAGAACCCCGGCGCGGCGCGGTTGCCCGTGCGCTCGATGAGCCAAGTGCACACCACCGGGGTGAAGCCGCCGAAGAGGGCCGTCGCCAGGCTGTAGGCCAACGAGAAGCCGGCCGTGCGGACCTCCACGGGCACGATCTCGGTCAGCGCGACCACCATCGCGCCGTTGTAAGAACCGTAGAGAAAGGACAGCCAGAGCAGCACGCCGAGCATCTTCCAGAAGGTCGGCCCGGCCACCAGCCAGGCCAGGGCGGGGTAGGCCGTCAGCAGCGTTAGCAGCGTGAAGACCAGCAGCAGGGGCCGGCGGCCAACGCGGTCGGAGAGGGCGCCCATCACGGGCAGCCAGAGGAAGTTGGACACGCCCACGCCGAAGGTCACGACGAGGCTGTCGGTTTCCGAGAGCTTGAGCACGTTCTTGCCGAAGGTCGGCGTGTAAACCGTGATGAGGTAAAATGATACCGTCGTCATCACCACCAGGAGCATCCCCAGTAGCACCACGGTCCAGTTCGCCGCCAGGGAGCGGAAGATTTCCGGGGCGGACGGCCGCCGGGCGCGCGCCAGGAACTCGGGGGTCTCCTCCAGGGAGCGGCGGATGAGGAACAGGAACGGCACGATCAGGCAGCCGATGAAGAACGGCACCCGCCAGCCCCAGTCGGCGACCTGCGCCGGGAGGAGCGTTTTGTTGAGCACGTAGCCGATGATCGCGGCGACGATGATGGCCACCTGCTGGCTGGCCGACTGCCAGGAGACGTAGAAGCCCTTGTTCCCCGGCGTGGCCATCTCCGACAGGTAAACGGAGACGCCCCCCAACTCGACGCCCGCCGAGAAGCCCTGGAGGAGTCGGCCCACGAGCACGAGCAGCGGCGCGAGCAGGCCGATGGTCGCGTAGCCGGGCACAAAGGCGATCAGGACCGTGCCCATCGCCATGATGAACAGCGTCGTGATCAACCCCTGCCGCCGGCCGACGCGGTCCACGTAAGCCCCGAGGATCACCGCGCCCAACGGCCGCATCAGGAAACCCGCCCCGAAGGTGGCAAAGGTGAGCATGAGCGAGGCGAACTCGCTGCCGGCCGGGAAGAAGGCGCGGGAGATGTGCGTGGCGTAAAAGCCGAAGAGGAAGAAGTCGAACATCTCCAGGAAGTTCCCGCTGGTGACGCGGAACACGGTGGCGATGGTCGAAGCCGACCGGGGGGCGGAGGTCGAAGCCAGCCGGGGGGCGGCGGTTGCAGCTTTCATGGGGGAGAGGTTCGGCTTGTTGTGGTCAACGGACTCCGGGCCAGCGGCGGGGTTTGGCCCGGGCGGGCGGGAGGGAACGGGGGGAAGAACCAGGGCAGGCGGCACCTTTCCCGCCCCCCCGGTTCCCGGTCGGGTAAAACCGTATCGCGGCACGTTGCTGCCCCGGCTGTCCCGTGGGGGTGGACTTGCGTTCCCCCGTGGTTTTCGTTTGCCGGTGCCGGGACGCTCACCCATTGGCAAACCGCTCTGGTCGCCGTTCCCGGTCCACGGCCCGCCGGGCAAAGTCGCGGCGGACGGTGGAGGAGAGGGGCGCGGGCGGGCCGGGGGCGCCCCGTCGGCTTGCGTCCCCGCCGCGTCTGGACGAACGAACCCGCTCCCCGGTTTCCCCTCCGCCATGCCCCCGCTCCCCCGGCCAACGGCCTTTTCTTACGCGCTGTTTTTCGTCCTGCTCGTGCTCATCGGCGCGCTGCACCTGACCACGCCCTTCGTCGTGGTGATGTTTGCCTACCTGGCCCTCAACCGGCTCGATGCCGGCCTCCGGCGGATCAACCTCACCCGTCACAAGTGGCTGGCGGTCGCCCTGTTCCTGGTCGTTACCGCCGTCGTCTCCTACGGCTTCATCCACTTCGCGCGGCGGGCCTACAACGTCCTGCCCCCCATCGTGGACAAGGCCATCCCCGCCCTCAACCACTTCGCCGCGGACCACGGCGTCGAGTTGCCCTTCGAGGACATGCCCGGCCTGCGCGACTACGTGAAGGACAGCGTGCGGGACGCCCTGGGCTTCGTGGGCAGCTTCGCCTTCGTCATCACCAAGCAGTTCATCATCCTGCTCATCGGCATCGTCGTTGCCGTGGGCATCTTCCTGAACCCCGAGCTGGACCCCGACCGGGCGCGTCACCCGCTGGCCGTTTACTCCGTGTATGCCGAGGCCGTCGCGGAGCGTTTCCGCATGTTCTACCGCTCCTTCCGCACGGTGATCGGCGCGCAGGTGATGATCTCGGCCATCAACACGTTCGCCACCTCCCTGTTCGTGCTGACCACGGGGATGCGCTACGCCGTGGTGGTCATCATC
>CAXTFX010000541.1:0-3243 GCA_964243185.1 uncultured Chthoniobacterales bacterium | reverse complement strand
TCAAGGTCGGCATCGCCCTGCACTACGGCCGGGTGACCTACGGCAACATCGGCCTGGTCGCCGCGCGGGACGCCACCATCATCGGCAACGCCGTCAACACCGCCTTCCGGTTGGAGGGCGTAATGAAGGATCTCGGCCAGGACCTCTTGATTTCCGAGAAGCTGGTGGGCAACCTGCCCGCCGGGAGCCCCGGCCTGACGGACCTGGGCAAGAAGAACCTGAAGGGGTTGATCGAGCCCGCGGGCGTGTTCGGGTGGCGACCGCCGGCGGCGTGAGCCCCCGGGGGTCAGGCCGCCGTCCGCAGCCGCTCCGCGAGCGCCCGGTGCGCGGGCGCGCCGAGGCCGTGGGCCTGCAACTGCCCAGCCGACCGGCGAGCAGGGCGTCCGCCGCCAGCCGCAGGCTGGGGAAAACGCGGCTCTCGATGAGGCCGCCGGCGGCGACGGGCAGCGGTTGGTAGTCGCCGTCCACCAGTTCCCACCAGTCCAACCGGTTCTCCCGCGCGCGCCAGACGAGGTATTCCTGGACGCCGTTGCGCCGGTAGGCCCGCTTCTTGTCGCCCAGGTCCACGGAGGCGCTGGTGGCGGCGATCTCCACGATCAACTCCGGGACGCTGAGATAGCCATCGTCAGTGTAACCGCTGCGCGCCCAGCCGACGTTCTCGTGCACCCGCAGGCACGCATCGGGCTGCGGCTCGTTATCGTTGTCGAGTTGGAAGGTGATGTTATCCAGGGCTTCGACCCCCGGCGTGCGGGCGGCGTAGGTGCCCAGCCAGGTCATGATCGCGGCGTGGGAACCGGCGTGCGGGCGGCTCAGGGGAGAGCTCATGATGTAAACGATCCCTTCGATGAGTTCCGCCTTGCGAATGCGTGGAGACGCCACGTAGCGGCGGTGGAACTCGGTGAGGGTCAGCCGGTCGCCGCTGTCCAGCGGCAGCGGGGGCGGCGCGGGCGCGGGCGCGGGCGCGGCGGCGACGGGCAACAGGGTCGCGGTAGCCATGAGACGCAACGTGCGTCAGAAGTTGCCCCCTGTCATCCCCCCGGCTCCGGCCCGCCGTTTCAGGGACTCAGGAAGGCGCGGACGATGAAGTAAACCCCCACCATGCCCACCAGCACGCTGCCCAGCCAGAAGGAGCGCCGGTTGACCAGCACGGAGACGGCCGCCACGGCGATGGCCAACTGGAACATCGTCACCGCGCGGGAATGGGCGACGTGGGTGGTCAGGTGCGCCTCGCTCCCGTGCTCGTGGTGCTCGGCGTCGTGCTTGATCTGCTCTTGGTCCGCCTCGTATTGCTTGCGCTTGGCCTCGTCCTTGGGGTTGGCCTCCTGGCCCAGGGCCGCGAGCAGGTCGATCTTGTTGGCCAGCACGGCGGCCTTGATCCCCTTGGCCTGGTAGTAGTTCCACTGGTCGGAGGACTTGATCTGGTCAATCATCGCCTCGTTGGCGTGGTGGCCGGCCAGCAGCGCGGCCACGGCGGCGAGGGCGGCGAAGATGGCGGAGGACAGCGCCACGCCGAGGACCCACCTGCGCTCCGGGGAATCCCCGGCGTGGTGGGCGTGCTCGTGGATCTGCTCCTGGATCATTTCGATGGGCACTTCGGGGCGTTCCATGTGGTGTAGGTGGCGGGTGGTAAGCGTGAGGACGGGCTTTGTTTTGTAGAGCAGGGCCGGTGGGCGGCGCAAGCGCGAACCACTGGGATGACGAAACCGGCACGCCGTCGTCCGCGGGTCCTGGCCCTGATCCTGGCCGGCGGGGAGGGCGGCCGGCTGGGGCCGTTGACGGCCGAGCGCGCCAAGCCGGCCGTGCCGTTTGCCGGGACGCACCGGCTCATTGATTTCGCCCTGTCCAACTGCCTGCACAGCGGCCTGCGCGACGTGTGGATCATCGAGCAGAGCGAGTTGCACAGCCTCAACGACCACCTGGCCAACGGCCGGCCCTGGGACCTGGACCGCACCTTCGGCGGCCTGCAACTCATCCCCCCGAGCGCGGAAAAGGGCGGGGCCGACGAGGAAAAGGGCGGCTTCGCCCGCGGCAACGCCGACGCCCTCTGGCGCCAGCGCGAGCTGCTGGGCGAGTTCGCCCCTGACCTGCTGCTGGTCCTCTCGGCCGACCACGTTTACCGCTGCGACTTCCGCGACGTGTTCGACGCCCACGCCGCCCGCGGCGAGGCGGCGGACCTGACGCTGGTCACGACGCCCGTGCCGCCCGGCGACGACGCCAGCCGGTTCGCCCTCGTGCAGGTCGAGGGCGGGGCCGGCGCCGGCCGGGTCACGGACTTCGCCTACAAGCCCGCCCACCCCGCGGGCGACGCGCTGGCGGCGACGGAAATCTTCCTCTTCAACTTCCCCCGGCTGATGGCAACCGTGGAGGAACTCGCCGCCACCGGCCAGTCGTTGAAGGACTACGGCGACGCGCTCCTGCCGCGGCTGATCGCGGGCGGCCGGGTCTTCGCGCATCCCCTCGGCGGTTACTGGCGCGACGTGGGCACCCTGCCGAGCCTCTGGCGGGCGCACCGCGACCTGCTCCGGCCCGAGCCGCCGCTGGACGTGGACGACCCGGCGTGGCCGATCCTCTCCGCCGGCCGGCCGCGGCTGCCCGCCCGGGTGCAGGGCGCCGGGGCGCACGTGGGCAACAGCCTGCTCTCCCCCGGTTGCGAGGTGCGCGGCCGGGTGAGGGATAGCGTCCTCGGCCCCGGCGTGTTCGTCGGCGAGGGGGCGGAGGTGGCGGACGCGCTCCTGTTCGGGGACGTGCGCGTGCAGCCGGGGGCGAGCGTGCGCGGCGCTGTCGTGGACGAGCGCGTGACCGTCGGCCCCGGGGCGCGGGTGGGCGACGGCCAGCGGCTCACGGTCCTCGCCCGCGGGGTGAACGTCCCGGCCGGCGCCCACGTCGGCCCGGAGGGGGACGCGCCGGAGGTCCACGGGTAGCCGGCCTGTCCGCGCCGGGTCGGGCGACGACGTAGGCGAGGGGACCGCCGTTGGCCATCGTCCCCCGGCGCTCTTTCCGTCTTTTCCCACAAAAAGCGTTACCGGTTAAGGGTCGAACCCGCCAGCTTGACCGAATCCCCACCGGACGCGGCGCGCGCTTCCCGCGGACAAGATTCCCCCACCCCACCCCCGAAAGAGCACCATGAGCGTTTCCCTCGCCAAAGGCGGCAACATCTCCCTCACCAAATCGGCCCCGGGCCTGAAGAACATCCTCATCGGCCTCGGCTGGGACGCCCGCGCCACGGACGGGGCGGACTTCGAC
>CAXTFX010000540.1:0-3245 GCA_964243185.1 uncultured Chthoniobacterales bacterium | reverse complement strand
GAACCCGCTGCGCGGGACGGGGTGCCGGCGCCCGGCGTGAACGGGGGGGCCAGCCCGGGCGACGCGGACCTCACCCCCGCGCGCCGGCGGGCGGCCGCTTCGACGGGGCACCGGGTGAGCGTCCTGGCGCGGGTGAAGCAGCTCGGCCCGCTCTGGGCGCTCGTGACCCTGATGATCCTGGGGACCGGACTGGACCGCGGCTTCATCTCGACGTCGAACCTGAGCAACGTGCTCACCCGCTCCTCCATCGTCGGCATCGTGGCGCTCGGGGCGACCTTCGTCATCTCCGCCGGGATGATTGATCTGTCCGTCGGCTCCCTGGCCGCGCTGATCGCCGGGACGACGATCCTGGTGGTCAACCGCCTGGGCGAGAGCGTTTCCT
Organism: uncultured Chthoniobacterales bacterium; assembly: GCA_964243185.1. Lineage (GTDB taxonomy): Bacteria > Verrucomicrobiota > Verrucomicrobiia > Chthoniobacterales > SZAS-18 > CAXTFX01. The sequence continues at coordinate 2,863 of CAXTFX010000540.1, read as the reverse complement.
CCTTCCCGCTCCTGCTCGCGGCCAGCGTGGGCGTGGCCCTGCTCATCGGCGGGGCGGCGGGCGCCCTCAATGGGCTCATCGTTACCCGGGGTCGGGTGGATTCGTTCGTCGCCACCCTGGGCACGATGGGGATCTTTCGCTCCGTCATCACCTGGATTCAGGATGGCGGCGCGGTTTCGCTCAATCCGGAGCTGCGCGAGGCCATGCGGCCGCTCTACTACGGGGCGTTCCTCGGCGTCACCGCCCCGGTCTGGCTGCTGGCGTTCCTGGCGCTCCTGGCGATGACGCTCCTGCACAAGACGCGGCTCGGGCGCTACACGCTCGCCACCGGGTCCAACCCGGAGGTGGCCCGCTACTCGGGCATCCGCGTGGACCGGGTCCGCACCTCCGTCTTCATCCTGCAAGGCGTCTGCGTGGGGCTGGCGACCATCCTCTACGTGCCCCGGCTGGGCTCCGCGTCGTCCACCACCGGCGTCGGCTGGGAGCTGGAGGCCATCACCGCCGTCGTCGTCGGCGGCACGGCCCTGCGCGGCGGCGCGGGCGTGGTGTGGGGCACGGTCGTGGGGATCGTCCTGCTCAACGTCGTCGGCAACGTGCTCAACCTCACCAGCCAGTTGTCCAACCTGCTCAACGGCGCCATCCAAGGCGCGATCATCATCGCCGCCGTCCTCCTGCAACGCCGCACCGAGCGCGAAAGCTGAACGCCGCGCGCCCCGTTTTGTCCCAGTTCCCGCAACCCTCAACCCCCCAAAAAACAACAACCACCCACCCCCAATGCAAACAGCACCCCTCCGCCGCTCCCGGTTTGTCGCCGGCTGCGCTACCGCCCTCGCCCTCGGCCTCAACCTCTTCAACCCGAACGCCGCGCCGGCGCAGACCCCCGCTGGGGGTATGATGAACATCGGCGTCTCCATCCCCTCGGCCGACCACGGCTGGACCGGCGGCGTCAACTACGCGGCGCGCGAGGCGAAGAAGCGCGTCGAGGCCGCCTACCCCGGCAAGGTCAAGGTCACCATCGTCACCGCCAACAACTCCCAGGAGCAGGCCAACGGCCTGGAGGACCTCGTCGCGGTCAACAAGATTGACGCCCTGGTCATCCTCCCCTACGAGTCCGCCCCGCTCACCGAGCCGGTCAAGCGCGTCAAGAACAAGGGCGTCTTCGTCACCGTCGTGGACCGCGGCCTGACCGAGCCGGGCATCGAGGACCTCTACGTCGCCGGGGACAACCCGGGCCTGGGCCGCGCCTCGGCCGAATACATGGTCGGCGCGCTCAAGGCCAAGCCCGGCGCGCAGATCGTCGTCCTGCGCGGCATCCCGACGGTGATCGATACCGAGCGATATAACGCCTTCATGGAAAAGGTGAAGGGCACGGACATCAAGGTGCTCGACTCCAAGTTCGCCAACTGGAACCGCGACGACGGCTTCAAAATCATGCAGGACTACCTGACCCGTTTCCCGAAGATTGACGCCGTGTGGGCGCAGGACGACGACGTCGCCCTGGGCGTGCTCGACGCCATCAAGCAGGCCAAGCGCGAGAAGGAGCTGTTCGTCGTCGGCGGCGCCGGCATGAAGGACATCATCAAGCGGGTGATGAACAAGGACGCGCTCACCCCGGTGGACGTGCTCTACCCGCCCTACATGATCGGCACCGCCGTGGAGTTGACCGCCCTGCGCGCCGTGACCAAGAACCCGGTGCGCGGCCGCTACATCATCAACGCCCCGGTCATCACCGCGGACAACGCCAAGGAGTACTACTTCCCGGACTCCCCGTTCTAACCCGCCCCGGCTTCCACCCGACTCCGCCCATCCCTGAGCCGCCCGACGAGGTTGCCCGGGGATGGGCGCTTTTCGTGCTCGGGGCGGACCGACCCTGACACTTGCCCCGGCTAACCCGCGCCCTCGCGGCGGCCCGGCGGGCGAGACGCGCACCAGCCCGCGGAAGGTGTCCCCACCGCGACCATCCGGGGTGGTCGGGGCGGGCGCGTGCCACCCGGGGACGCCCTTCCAGTCGTCCCAGCCATGATGGGGCAGCCTACGCCGGAGAGACCTTTGTAATGTATGCACACGGTCCTCCGCACCTCAAGCGCAAACTCGGGCGATCGTGCAAACGGGGTTCGCGAAAGAGTTCGCCGGCCCCTCGTTCAAAAATAATTTCACTTTTTGGTGAAATAACGTTGACGCAACCGGCAAGTTTTCCTAAACGCATCTCGGAGCGGCGCACGTGCTTCTTCCCTCCGGCAAGTTTCACACACGCTTCTGGCGTTCGGAAATACCTCCCCGTCCGTCCCTTAACCACAACCTAATCCCCTAAAACACAGCTCATGTCACCTACTCGTCACCTCGTTAAGCCCGTTGCCGCCGCCGTGTTCCTCGCGGCGATGGGTGCTCCCTACGCCTCTGCCCAGGAATCCGGCAACGTGCGGGAGATGATTCAGCAAATGGACTCGCGCCTCCGCGCCGCCGAGCAGCGCGCGGACGCCGCCGAGGCCCGCATGAAGCAGATGGAACAAGAGATGCGCCAGAGCCCCGTCAAGTTGCGCAACGAAGAGCGCATGAAGAAGATGAAAGGCGACGCGCAGGCCGAAGCGGACTACTCCCACGGCGACCCCAAGGACGACAAGAACTACAAGGCGATCCTCCCGGTCGTGGAGGATAAGCCCTTTGCCGCGCTGGACCTCAACTACTTCTACGGCCGCGCCGCGGTCGCCACGAACCTTCGCCTCGGGCAACGCGAAACCAACGACGGGCGCAACACGGCCTTCGTGAACCCGCTCGTCAGCGACAACAACGCCGGTCGCTTGGGCAACGAGCTCGACACCTACATCGAGCCGAGCTTCAAGGTCATCACCAACCCGTTGCGGAC
>CAXTFX010000539.1:0-3248 GCA_964243185.1 uncultured Chthoniobacterales bacterium | reverse complement strand
CATCATCCTGACCTCCAACGCCGGCAGCGACCTGATCCAGAGCCTGTGCAAGGACCCCGACCTGATGCCGGACCCGGAGGGCATCGCCAAGGCCCTGCGCCCGGCCCTGCTCAAAGTGTTCCCCGCCGCGCTGCTCGGCCGGCTGACGGTGGTGCCGTATTACCCGCTGTCGGACGTGATGTTAAAGAGCATCATCCGGCTACAACTTTCGCGCATCGAGAAGCGGCTGCTGGCAAACCACGGCACGATCTTCACCTACGGGGAGGATGCCGTGGACCTCATCGCCAGCCGTTGCACGGAGAACGAGAGCGGCGGGCGCATGATTGACGCCATCCTCACCCAGACGCTCCTGCCCGAGATTTCCCAGGAGTTCCTGCGCCGCATGGCCGACGGGGTGCCCGTCAAGACCGTCACCGCCCGCGTGCAGGACAAGGCGTTTGCCTACGACTTCGCGTAAAAGACCGCGCTCCGCGCGGAATGACGAAACCCGAATCCTGAAACCCGAAGGAATGACCCAATGACCGGATGACGAACGGGGGAAGGGTGCTCCAAGCTCCCGAACTCCTTCGGGTTTCGTCCTTCGGTTTTCGTCATCCCGGCGAAGCCGGCCCCCCGCCATGTCCAAGCTCATCCAGTCCTCCCGCCTCGCCACGCTCTACACCCCGTTGGGCGAGGACGTGCTCTCGCTCCGCAGCCTGCACGCCACCGAGCAGCTCGGCCGGCTCTTCACCTTCGAGCTGGAGGTGGAAAGCGAGCAGGATGACATCAAGGCTGACGACCTCCTCGGCCAGCCCGTCGTGGTGGAGGTGAACCTGCCGCCGGGTGGGGAGCGATACTTCCACGGCTTCGTCAACTGCTTCACCCACTCTCCCCGCGTCGGGCGGCGCTACTTTCGCTACCATCTCACCGTTGTCCCGTGGCTATGGATGCTCACCCGGCAGGCGGACTGCCGGATCTTCCAGAACAAATCCGTGCCGGACATCCTGCGGGACGTCTTCGGGCGGCGCGGGTTCAGCGCCTTCGAGATAAACCTGCACGGGACCTACGACCCGTGGGAATACTGCGTCCAATACCGGGAAACGGACTTCAACTTCGTCAGCCGGCTCATGGAGCAGGAGGGCATCTATTACTACTTCAAGCACACCCTGGACGATCACACCCTCGTGCTCGTGGATTCACCCGATGCCCACCAGCCGTTTCCGAGCTACGAGAAGGTCATCCTGCGCGCCCGCGCCGGCACGCACGGTTCGGAGGACGAGCTGCTGCGCGAATGGCGCAACGAGCACCGGCACCACACCGGCGCCTTTGCCCAGACGGACTACGATTTCACCCAGCCCCGCGTCAACCTGGCCACGCAGAACCACCTGCCGGGGGAGTTCGTCCAGTCCGACCACGAGGTTTACGACTACCCGGGTGAATACGTGAAATACAACCAGGGCGAGGCGCTGGCGAAGGTGCGTATGGAGGAGATCCGCGCCGAGCGCGTCGTTTACCACAGCGCCGGCAACGTGGCCGGTCTCACCACGGGATATAAGTTCTCCCTGACCGGCCCCACCGGCTTCAAGCACGAGGGCGACTACTTGGTCACCGGCACCTCCATCTACCTCAAGACCGCCAACTACGCGACCGGGGGCGTCGACGACGACGGCGAAGGGGATTCCTTCAACGTCGCCTGCGCGCTCATCCCGGCCGCCGAGCCGTTCCGCCCCGCCCGGCTCACGCCCAAGCCCGTCCTCCAGGGCGTGCAGACCGCCGTCGTCACCGGGCCGAAGGGCGAGGAGATCTACACGGACAAATATGGGCGCATCAAGGTGCAGTTCCACTGGGACCGCGAGGGCAAGTTCGATGAGAACACCACCTGCTTCATCCGCGTCGGCCAGGTCTGGGCCGGCAAACGCTGGGGCGCGACGTTCATCCCACGCATCGGCCAGGAGGTCATCGTCGCGTTCCTGGAGGGCGACCCCGACCAGCCCATCGTCGTCGGCAGCGTTTACAATGGCGAGCAGATGCCGCCCTACCTCGGCGACGGCCCCGACCCCAAGCACAAGGACGATCCGAAGGTCAGCGGCATCAAGAGCCTGTCCACCAAGGGCGGCGGGGGATTCAACGAGCTACGCTTCGACGACAACAAGGGGAAGGAAGAGGTCTTCCTGCACGCCGAGAAGAACTTCGACACCCGCGTCAAGAGCAACGCGCTGACCAGCGTCGGCGGGGATTACTACCTGACGGTCGGCGGCGAATACGACGGCAGGAAGAGCGGCGACCAGTTCGAGATGGTCTTCCGCAACAAGCACCTCAAAGTTCACAAGGACCAGGTGGAGCACATCGGCGGCAATCAGAAGCTCCTGGTCGGCGGCATTGACGGTGGGGTCGGCAGACAGGACATCCATGTTGGTTACCGCTTTATGATGGTGGACAAGGACGACCACCTCTACGTGGAGGGCAAACGCACGCAGGAAATCGCGGGCGCAACCTCCCTGGACGTTGGCGGCGACCAGCAGGAAAAAGTCGGGGGAAACCACGCCCTTGACGCCGCGAAGGAAATCCACCTCAAGGGGGGCACGAAGGTCATCATCGAAGCCGCCACCCAACTGACCATCAAGGTTGGCGGCAACTTCGTGGACATCGGTCCCGCCGGCGTAACGATTGTCGGCACGCAGGTCAAGATCAACAGCGGCGGCGCCGCCGGCAGCGGCAGCGGCAGTTCCCCGGGGGCCGTCCCCCGCCCGGATACCGCCAACCCAACGCTGCCCACCGTGGCCGACGATTCCAAGCCCGGCTTCCTCTCCTCCGACGGCGGCCCGCTGCCCACCCCCCCGCCCGCGTCCCCGTCAAAGCCCCCGCCGAAACCGAAACTCCACCCGCTGAAGACCGGCCTGGGGGCCGACGTGGACGCGCTGGCCGAGAAGTGCCCCGCGTTCAAACAGAAGCTCCAGGACCTCCAAAAGAAGGGTTGGAAGTTCACGTATGGCCCTGCCGGTGGGGGCACCAAAGCAGACCGGGATCACACTACCGTAATCATCGACAGCAACGAAAAGGGCAACGTCAACGCCGTGACGCAAAGCCTGGCGCACGAGTCCGGCCACGCCGGCTACAACCTGCCGCCGGAAGTGCCCATGACGGGCCGGACCAAGCAGCAATACGTGGACGCCAACACCAACCAGAATCTGAAGGACGAGGGCGAGGCGACCCTGACCAACATCGAGATGCGCGACTGCATCAAGGCCAACGGCGGCTCCGACATCGGC
>CAXTFX010000538.1:0-3251 GCA_964243185.1 uncultured Chthoniobacterales bacterium | reverse complement strand
TGGTGGACTCCGCGCACGGCCACGGGCTGCGCGTGATCCTCGACGCCGTTTACAATCACCTCGGACCGGACGGTAACTACCTGTCCTGCTACGCGAAAAACTACTTCAACCCCCGCCACAAAACCCCCTGGGGCGACGCGCTGAACTTCGACGGCCCCGGCTGCGGCCCGGTGCGGGCGTTCTTCCGGGCGAACGTGGCCTACTGGCTGGACGAGTTTCACTTCGACGGCCTGCGGCTCGACGCCACCCACGCGCTCCTGGACGATTCCCCCCGCCACATCTTGGCCGAACTGGCCGCGACGGCGCACGCGCGCGGGGCCTTTGTCTTCGCCGAGGACGAGCGCAACGACGCCCGGCTCGCCCGGCCCGCGCACGCTGGCGGCACGGGGTTGGACGGGTTGTGGGCGGATGATTTCCACCACGTCGTCCGCGTGGCGCTCACCGGAGAGCGCGACTCGTATTTCGGCAACTACGCGGGCACGGCCGCGGAGCTGCGCGACACGCTCGCGCACGGCTGGACCTACCGCGGGCAACCCAAGCCGACCGACGGCGAGCCGCGCGGGACCGAGTGCAACGATCTGCCGCCGTCGGCGTTCTGCTACTGCATCTCCAACCACGACCAGGTCGGCAACCGCGCCCTCGGCCAACGGCTCACGGCCGACGTGACGCCCGCCGCCTACCGCGCCGCCAGCGCGCTGCTCCTGCTCTCGCCCTACACCCCGCTGCTGTTCATGGGCCAGGAGTGGGCCGCCTCCACCCCGTTCCTTTTCTTCACGGATCATCAAGCCGAACTCGGCCGTCTGGTGACGGAGGGCCGCCGCAAGGAATTTGCCGGGTTCACCGCCTTCCGCGACCCGGCCAACCGCGCGCGGATCCCCGACCCGCAGGCGGAAACCACGTTCCTCGCGTCCAAGCTCGATTGGCGGGAGCGAACGGAGCCGGAGCACGCGGGGACGCTGGCGCTCTACCAGGCGGCGTTGCGGTTGCGCCGCGAGGACCCGGCGCTGCGGGCCAAGGAGCGGGGGAGGTGGGAGGTTTTGGAACTCGGAGCGGGTGTATCGGGGATACTTTACGGGGTCGGCGAGGAGCGCGCCCTGGTCGTATTCGCGCTGGCGGCGGGGAAATCGGTCGCGCTGCCGGCTGAATACGCGGATTGGGGCACGGTGTTTTCCAGCAACGCCTTGGAGTTCGGCGGGGACGGAACGGGCCGCCAACCGGGAACACTGGTGCTGAAACCGAAGATGGATGGCGACCTCCGGGCGCCATGACTACGCCGCAGGCGGCTGAAAGTGTCAGGCGGCTTCGCCGCTCCTGATGGCCTCAAACCGCCGCCGCGATGGCCTCGCCCATCTCCCGCGTGCCGATCTTGCGGCCTTCGCCCGTGAAGATGTCCCCGGTCCGCAAGCCGTCATCAATTACCTTCGCGACGGCGTTCTCGATGGCTGCCGCGGCGTCCGGCAAGTCCAGCGAATAACGCAGGAGCAGCGCGGCCGAGAGGATTTGCGCGACGGGGTTGGCGATCCCCTGCCCTGCGATGTCCGGCGCCGTGCCCCCGCTGGGCTCGTAGAGTCCGAACTGCCGCCCGACCTTGCCCCCCTCCCCGAGACTGGCGCTGGGTAACATCCCGAGCGAACCAGAAATGACAGCCATCTCATCACTGAGAATGTCCCCGAACGTATTCTCAGCTAAGAGAACATCAAAGTCGCGCGGGCGGCGGATCAACTGCATGGCCGCGTTGTCCACGTAGAGGTGGCTCAATGTCACGTCGGGGAACTCCGCCTGGCCCATCTCCGTAACCACCCGGCGCCAGAGCACCCCGTTTTCGAGCACGTTGGCTTTGTCCACGCTGACGAGCCAGCCCCGGCGGGCGCGCGCCGCGGCAAAGGCCACGCGGGCGATGCGCGCGATCTCGCCCTGCCGGTAAACCATCGTGTCAATGGCCACGGCTTCGCCGTCCTCCTGGCGAATCTCCTTGGGTTTCCCGAAGTAGAGCCCGCCGGTCAGCTCGCGGACGCAGAGCACGTCAAAGCCGCCCGTCACGAGGTCGGGCCGCAACGGCGAGGAAGCCGCCAGGGGCGCGAACAGCCGGCAGGGGCGCAGGTTGGCGAAGAGCTTGAAGTGCTGGCGCAACGGCAGCAGGGCGGCCCGCTCCGGCTGGCGCGCGGGGGGCAGACCCTCCCATTTCGGCCCGCCGACGGAGCCGAAGAGCACCGCGTCCGCCGACGCGCAGGTTTCCAGCGTGGCCGCGGGCAGCGCCTCGCCGTCCGCGTCAATGGCCGCCCCGCCGACGCGGGCCTCGTGGAAATCAAAGCGAACGGGGAACTTAGTCTCGACGGCCCGCAGCACGCGCAGGGCCTCGGCCATCACCTCCGACCCGATGCCGTCACCCGCCAGGACGGCGATCTGGTGGGGGGAAGAGGACATGACGCAGGATACCGGATGCAAGATGCATGATGTCCAGACATCCGGGACGGCGCCGTGCCTGAAATTCCGCCATCCAGCATCATGCATCCGGCATCCGGCATCCAGGAAAGATTGCGGCCGGGAGCACGACACCAGCCACACGGCTGGCCGACGCTCCCGGCCGGTCCACCTCAGACAATCCGATAAATTTTGGCGTTTCCTTCTGGTAGGAAGGGAAGCAGAGTGATCGCTACTCGCGGAACTTGACCACCTTCTTGCCCGTGTCGGGTCGGCAATCGGGGTTGCCGGGGACGGGGTATTGGCTGGCCACCTGGTCCTGCGGGGTCTTGACCAGTCGGATGGCGCCCTTGGCGTTGTTCCGCCAGCCGTTGATGTCGGCGTATTCGTTGAAGGACGAGTTCTTCAACCCGACCACCTGGTCTTCCAAACCCGTGCCATAGGTGCTGCTGATAATTGTCGGGGTGACGAAGATCAACAAGTTACGCTTGGTGCGGGCGTTAAGCTTTTCTTGGAACAGGTAACCGAGAATGGGGATGTCCCCGAGGACGGGCACCTTCGTGGTGATCTTCTGAGTCTCATCTTGGAGCAAGCCGCCGACGGCTAGGGTGCAGCCGCTCTTGATGAGCACGTTGGCCTCCAAAGTGCGGGTGTCGATGATCGGGGAGCTCACCTGCGCGCCCGCGAAGTTGAACACTTGGTCGCCGGTCTTGTTGGATATTTCCGGCTTCACGGACAACGTGATGAAATCGTCCTTGTTGATGGAAGGCTTCACGGTGAGGGTGTTGCCGAAGATTTTGTCCTGGAACCCACCGAAGACGGCCGTGGCG
>CAXTFX010000537.1:0-3256 GCA_964243185.1 uncultured Chthoniobacterales bacterium | reverse complement strand
AACGTGGAGAGCAGCGGGAGCAACGTCATGGCGCGGGCGATTGGAACGCAGGGAAACGCCGGGCGCAAGCTCCCAAATTTTCCCTCCCCTCCCCCCGCTCCCCCGCTTACGGTGGCGCCATGAACGCGCTCACACGCCGGGAGTTCGTGCGCCGGGTCGGGGCCGCCGCCGGCGGCGGGATGGCCCTGCGCGCCATGCTCGGCCTCGGCCTGCTGGCCCGGGAAACGACGGCCGCCCACGGCCGGGAACCGCTGGCCCCCGGGCCCACGGACCGCAAGCCGCCCCGCGTCCTCATCCTCGGCGCCGGCCTCTGCGGCATGGCCACGGCCTACGAGCTGGGCAAGCTGGGCTACGACTGCGTCCTCTTCGAGGCCCGCGCCCGCGCCGGCGGCCGGTGCTGGACCGTGCGCGGCGGCGACCGGGAGACCGAGGCGGACGGCACCGAGCAGACGGCCAGTTTCGCCCCCGGCACCTACCTGAACGCCGGCCCGGCGCGCATCCCCGGCCACCACCGCTCGACCCTGGGCTACTGCCGGGAGTTCGGGGTGGCGTTGGAGGTGTTCAACAACGTCAACGAGAGCGCCTTCTACCAGGTCAAAGGGCTGCCCCGCGTCCGCCTGCGCGAGGCCAAGGCGGACCTGCGCGGCTACCTGGACGAACTCCTGGCCAAGGCCATCCACCGCGACGCCCTGGACCGGCCGATCACCGCCGAGGACCGCGAGCGCCTCGCGGAGTTCCTGCGCGAGGACGGCAACCTCGACGGCGAGAACCGTTACCAACCCAGCGACGGCACCCACGCCCGCACCGGCCGCCCCGGGGACAGCTTCGACAGCCGCGGCTACCTCTACGAGGACCTGCCCGCCGCCGGCGCGCACCCCGGCCGGATGTCGTCGCCGATGGACTTCGAGACCATCCTCAAGGCGGGCTACGGCCGGCACCTGTATTTCGAGCGCCAGTTCGACCAGCAGCCGACCATGTTCCAGCCCGTCGGCGGCATGGACCAGATCCCGCGGGCCTTCGAGAAACGGGTCGGCGACCGCATCCGCTTCCGCACGGCCGTGCGGGAAATCCGCCGCACCCCCGACGGCAACGGCGTGCGTCTCGTGGTGGCCGACGCGCTGGAGGGCGGCCGGGAGCGGGAAGTCCTCGGCGACCTGTGCGTTTGCACGCTGCCCCTGGCCGTCCTGGCGAAGATCCCCGCGGATTTCTCCCCGGCGGTGGCCGACGCCGTGAAGCAGGTGCCCTACATGGCCACGGGCAAGATCGGGTTGCAGTTCCGGCGCCGGTTCTGGGAGGAGGACGACCGGATCATGGGCGGGATCTCCTGGACGGATCAGAACATCACCCAACTGCTCTACCCGAACTACGGCTACCTCACCCCCGGCCCGGCCGTGCTCGTCGGCTACTACCATTTCGCCAACGACGCCGCGGAGATCGGCCGCCTCGCCCCCGCCGAACGCGAGCGCCACGCCCTGACCCAAGGGGCGAACCTCCACCCGCAATACCCGCAAGAGTTCGACGGCCGCTCCTTCTCCGTCGCCTGGCAGAACCTCCCGCAAAACCTCGGCGGCTGGGCGGCCTGGGACGAGGAGGCCCGCGCGCGGCTCTACCCCGTGCTCAACCAGCCCAACGGCCCGTTCCACCTCGCCGGCGAGCACCTGACCTACCTCGGTGGCTGGATGGCCGGCGCCTTCGAGAGCGCCAAGGCGACCGTCGCCGCCATCCACGAGCGCATGGCGGCAGGATGAAGGAAATGCCCGCGGAACACGCGGAAAGACGCGGAGAAAACAGGAAGCTCAACCCATTTTCCTTCCTCTGCCTTCCGCGTCTTCCCGCGTGTTCCGCGGGCAACCCTTGACGCCCTCCCCCGCCCCGGTCACACTTCCCCCAACCGTTATGCCGAAAGCTCCCCCAGCCGAGGCTGCCGCCCCCGAACCCCCCGAGCCGCCCCCGGTCCCCGCGCCGGCGTCAACCGACACCGCCGACGCCCGCCCTCCCCGCCGGCGGTTGACCGCCTCCGAGCAGGCCGAGCGCATGGCGCGCTTCGCCGAGCGTAAGGAAGCCTTTATCCGTGCTGTCCGAAAGGGTTAGGCTTTCCGTCTATCTGCCCGACGACCCCCGCCCCCCCTACGGGCGGCTGCGGACGCAGTTGCAGGAGGAGTTCACCGACGCCTTCGGCGGGGCGACGACCCGGCACGTGGACGGCAACTACCTGACCTTCGCCGGCACGAACCTCGTGGAAACCGTCTCGGTCATCTACACTTACATCCCGCTCAACGCCGCGGTGACGCTCGAATCCGTCGGCGCCTACGCCGAGCAGCTCCGCGCCACGGTCCACGACGCCCTGGAGGAGGAGGTCGTGCTCATCGTCCTGGAGCGGGTGCTGGTTTCCCACGCCGCCGCCGTGTGAGCCAATGATGAAAACCGCCGCCCTGCTCGCCGCCGCCCTGCCCGCCGCCGCCCTTGCCGGGCTCCCCCTCCGCGCCGCCGAGCCGCCGGGGGAGGTCGCGTTCACCGTTTCCCCGAACTCGCCCATCGCCTCCGACGTGGCCATCCCCGCCGGCCGCGCGCTGTATTTTACCAGCGGCACCGTCCCGCCGGTGTTGGACGAAACCGCGCCCGCCGGCTCGCGGGAGCGGTTCGGCGACACGAAAACCCAGGGCGTCGGCGCGCTGCGGGCCATCGAGAAATTGCTGGTCGCTAAAGGACTGACGTTAAAGGACGTGGTCTATCTGCGCGTCTATGTCGTGCCGGACAAGGAGAAGGGCGGCCAGCCCGATTTCAAGGGCTGGTTCGAGGCTTACGGCCAGTGCTTCGGCACGGCGGACAACCCGACCAAGCCCGCGCGCTCCACGGTCGGCGTGGCGGCCCTGGTCAGCCCGGACTGGCTGATCGAGATCGAGGCGGTGGCCGTGTATCCGAAAGGATGAAGGATGAAGGATAAAGGCAAAGGCTCGGAAGAGGACGCCGCTTCTGGTTCTCCGCCTTCACCCTTCATCCTTCCGCCTTCAACCTTTCCCCTGGTCGGCGTCATCATGGGGTCAACCTCGGATTGGCCGACGATGCGGGAAGCCGCCCGCGGACTTGCCGCGCAAGGGATTCCCTACGAGACGCGGGTCGTCAGCGCGCACCGCACGCCGGAGCTGCTCTTCGACTACGCCCGGGGCGCCGCCGCGCGGGGACTGAAATGCCTGATCGCCGTGGCCGGCGGCGCCGCGCACCTGCCGGGGATGGCGGCGGCGCTGACGGAGCTGCC
>CAXTFX010000536.1:0-3262 GCA_964243185.1 uncultured Chthoniobacterales bacterium | reverse complement strand
CTCCGCAGCCAAACAAATAGAAGTTTCCCCTGGTAGCCGGACTCCTGACAGCGACGCAAGAACGGGGCGAAGCTGCGCGTGGACAACGTGGACTCGAAGGCGAAGTCGCGCCCGGAGGCAACCAGTTCGTCCAACCGCTATAGCATGATGCGTCCAGCGCGCAAAGCGACGCGCTCGGGATGAAACGGGGAGAGGCCCGCCGCGATAGCGTCGGCGTTGACAAACTCGTCGCAGTTCGCGGCATCGGGCAACAGCGCCCGAGACGAGGTGGTTTTCCCCGCCCTATTCGGACCGCCGATGGCCATAGACGTGCGGCACGGCGGGCGAAGGTGGAGAGCTATCTCTTCAACTCCGCCCGCACCCGCTCCACCAACGCCTCCGCCGTTAATCCGTGCTTCTTGCGCAGGACCGGGATGGTGCCGTGCTCGATGAACTCGTCGGGCCAGCCGAGGCGGACGACGGGGACGGGAATCCGCTTTTCGGACAGGTGCTCCATGACGGCGCAGCCGTAGCCGTTGTGCAGAACGTGGTCCTCCAACGTCGCCAGGACCTCGACGCCGCCGGCGAAGATTTCCAGGGTGTCAGCATCCAGCGGCTTGATCCAGCGGGCGTTGATGACGGCCGTGGAAACGCCCTCCTTTTCGAGCAGGTCGGCGGCCTTCAGCGCGACCTCGCACATGCTGCCCAAAGCGAACAGGGCGACGCGCTTGCCCTGGCGCAAAACCTCGGATTTGCCGATTTCGAGCGTTTGCGGACGCTCCTTCGGCTTGGCGCCGGTGCCGGCGCCGCGGGGGTAGCGGATGGCGATGGGGCCCTTGTCGTAGTTGGCCATCGTCCAGAGCATGTCGGCGAACTCCTCCTCGTCCTTGGGGGACATGTGGACGATGCCGGGGACGCCGCGGAGATACGCGATGTCGAACAGGCCGTGGTGCGTCGGGCCGTCGTCGCCGGACAGGCCCGCGCGGTCCATGCACAAACGGACCGGGAGGTTCTGTAGGGCGATGTCGTGGATGATCATGTCATAGGCCCGTTGCATGAACGTCGAGTAGATCGTCAGGAATGGGCGCAGGCCCTGGACGGCGTGGCCGCAGGCGAAGAGCGCGGCGTGCTCCTCGGCGATGCCGACGTCGAAATACTGCTTGGGGTGCCGTTTTTGGAAGTGGATCAGCCCCGTGCCGGTGGGCATCGCGCCGGTGATGGCGGTGATGGTCCGGTCGCGGTCGGCGAAGTCGGCCAGCGTTTTGCCGAGGATTTCCGAGTAGGTGACCTGCGTGGACTTGGCCGTCTCGCCGGTGGACTGGTTGTATTTGCCGAGGCCGTGGAACTTGTCCGGCTGGGCGACGGCGGGGCCGTAGCCCTTGCCCTTCTTGGTGAGGATGTGCAGCAAAACCGGCTCGTTCTGCGTTTTGAGGAACTCGAAGGTGCGGATGAGCGCACCGGTGTCGTGGCCGTCAATCGGGCCGTAGTAGCGCATCCCAAAGTCCTCGAAGAGCACGCTCGGCAGGATGAGGTTTTTCACGCCGCTCTCGACGCGGTGGGCCAGTTCCAGGGCGCCCTTGCCGGCGATGCCCTCGATGAACCGGGCCGCCTTGTCGTGGAGGCCCTGATACATCGGGTTGGTGGCGATCTTGTTGAGGTAGCTGGCGATGCTCCCGACGTTGCGGGCGATGCTCCACTCGTTGTCGTTGAGGACGACGATGAACTTCTTGGTCGTTTCGGCGACGTTGTTCAACGCCTCGAAGGATACGCCGCAGGTGAAGGCGGCGTCCCCGGCGACGACGACCACGCTCTCGTCCGTCCCCTTCAGATCGCGCGCGGCGGCCATGCCGAGGCCGGCGCTCAGGGCGGTGCCGGCGTGACCGGCCCCGTAGCAATCGTGCTCGCTCTCGGTGCGGAGCATGAAGCCGTTCAAGCCCTCGTATTGGCGGATGGTGTGAATCCGGTCCGCCCGGCCGGTGAGCATCTTGTGGACGTAAACCTGGTGGGAAACGTCGAAGAGGATGCGGTCCCGGGGCGTGGAGAAGACCCGGTGCAGGGCGATGGACAGCTCCACCACGCCGAGGTTCGGCCCGAGGTGGCCGCCGACGCTCTGCGGGTTGGACTCGCTCATCGCGTAGATGAGGTCGTCGCGGATCTCCTGCGCGAGCTGGCCCAACTGCTCCTCGGGCAGGCGCTTGACGTCCTCCGGCGAGCGGATGCCATCGAGGAGACGGGTCAGCGGGACCGGGGTGGGCGGGGGCTGCTGGAGGACGGGTTCAGAAGAGGCTGACTTCATGCGAGGAATCGGGCGGGGCGGCGGGTTCGGAGGCGGGGAGGACGACGGCGACGGAGGCGGGGCGCGGGGACCGGCGGGGGGTGCTGCTGCCGGCGGCGGCGTTGGGGGAGGTCTGGTTCGCGGGTGCCGCCGGGGCGAGGCGGGCCACGTTGGCGTCGTTAAAGGGAACGACCTTCGGCTCGCCGCGGGCGTCCCGGGCGATGAGCTCGATGCGCTGCTCGGCGACGGCGAGGAACTCCCCGCAGACCTTCACCAAGCGCGTGCCCTCCTCGTAGCAAGAGAGCAGTTCCTCCAACGGCAGCCGGTCGGCCTCCATGCGTTGGACGATGGTCTCCAACCGTTCGAGGGCGTGCTCAAAACTGTCGTTCACAGGGGGCGCGGCGGGGGCAGACATCGGGTCGGAAAACGAACGCCCAACAAAACACGCCCGGACGGGAATGCGAGGGGAAAGCGGGGGACCAAAGACCGAAAGACGCGGGGACGCGGGGACGCGGGGACCAGAAAAGGCAACTTCCGGCCACCCCCCTCGCTGGTCTTTCTCCGCGTCTCTTCGTCTTTCCGTCACCGTCCCCCCTCGGTCCAGCGCGGTCGGTCGCTGTAGAAAATCATGCCGGGATCACCGACGGGCGTGCCGGCCCGGAAAGGGAAATCTTTCACGTCGCGCAGGTTGCCGACGAGGATAGGCGTCCAGTCCCCGTAGTCGCCCTTTTGGAGGAGGCTGGCGAGCAGCGGCGCGTTGCGGCTGAGGGGCGAGAGGAACAGCCCCGCCAGGGGGCCGGGCAGCCGGCCCGAGTCGCTCAGACCGAGGAAATCCCTTTGCTTGTTGGGGATCCACAGGGAGGGGCGGTCCGCATACCAGGCCACCGCCCAGGGGATATCCGCCCCGGTGATCTCCGCCGGGTCCGTCCAGGCGTTGTCCCGGGGAATGGGCGCCGGGAAATATGGCGGAGACTGCATGGAAGGCCGCCGGTTGGCCAGGGACGTGAC
>CAXTFX010000535.1:0-3263 GCA_964243185.1 uncultured Chthoniobacterales bacterium | reverse complement strand
GGCCAGCAGCGTCGTCCGCAGGGTCCCGCCGCGGGGCGAGAAGATCGCCAGGAACGGGCCCGCCGACCGCCCCGCCGCCGGCCCGCGCGCGGGCGGCCAGGAACACCGGCGGCTCCGCCACGTAGCGGCGCAGGAAGAACACCAGCCCGGCCGGCGCGAGCCCGAGGAAGAACAACCCGCGCCACGCCCACGCCGGCGGCAGCGCGCTGAACAGCGCCGTCGCCAGCAGCGCCGCCGCGCCCCAGCCCACCGCCCAGCCCGATTGCACCCCGCCCACGGCCCGGCCGCGGTGGGAGGCGCGGATGGTCTCGCCCATCAGCACGGCGCCCGCCGCCCATTCCCCGCCGAAGCCCAGCCCCATCAGCCCGCGGGCGGCGAGGAGTTGGCCGTAGTTCTGCGCCAGCCCGCTCAGGAACGAGAACCCGGCGAACCAGAGGACCGTGAGCTGGAGCGTCCGCACCCGGCCGATGCGGTCGGAAAGGACCCCCGCGGCCCAGCCGCCCACAGCGGACATGAGCAGAGCCACGGTCGCCAGTTGCCCCGCCTCGCCCCTGGTGATGCCCCACAGACCGATCAGCGTCGGGATGACGAAGGACAGGAGTTGCACGTCCATCGCGTCCAGCGCCCACCCCGCAAAGCACGCCCAGAACGTGCGCCGCTCCGGGGCGGAGAGCTCCCCGAACCAGCCCGGGCCGTCGTTGGCGGGTGAAGGTGGGGGCGGGTCCATCGCGGGCGTTCGGGGGAGGGAGCGGCGGAGGTAGGGCGGGCAGCCGCGTCTGCGAGACAGGCGAAGCCTCAATCCCTAGCCCGCCGCCGCGGTGCTTTCGACACGCTCACCAGCGGCGGCTTAGGGATAAGCCGCCCTACCCGCCGCCACAAATCCCCGCGAAGGCCAACCCGGACGCGGGACCCGCCGATTCCTTCTCCCGGAACCTGGGAACGGCCGCCGCGGTTCACCGCCCCGCCGCGCCGGCGGACGCGAGGGATGGGGAAACGCCGCCCGCCCGTCGGGGGCGCGGGGCGCGATTCCGCTCCTCCGCATGTGGACAGGCCGCGCTTCCCGAGGGATGGAACCCGCTCATGCCCAATCTCCCCCTGACCTTTCTCCTGGCGCTGGCGACCACCTTCGCCCCCCCGGCGTTCGCCTACGGCCCCGTGGGTCACCAGATCGTCGGCGCCGTCGCGGACCAGCGGCTCGCCAACTCGCCCGCGGGTGAGAAGGTGCGCGCCCTGCTCGAGGGCATGACCCTGGAGAAGGCGGCCGTCGTCCCGGACGAGATCAAGGGTTGGGACAACAAGGGAGTGGACGCCCCGAACATGTTCCACTATTCTTCCCGCCCTCGGCTCGACGCGCAGCTCCAGGCCTTCTGGCGGGCGAACCAGCCGACGCACGACCCGGCCTCCCCGGTGCCCTCGCACCACTGGTTCCACTACGCCGACGTGCCGGTGCTCGAAGCCGAAAAATATGCGGAGGGCAAGACCGGCCGCAGCCAGTGGGACATCGTCCACATGATCCCCTACTGCGTCGGCGTGCTCCGCGGCACGACCCCGGAGGACAACGAGCGGAAGATCACCCGGGCCGTCGCCGTCGTCCTCCTGGCGCACCTCGTCGGCGACATCCACCAGCCGCTCCACGTCGGCGCGGAGTATTTCAGCGACCAGGGCCAAGCGGTGAACCCGGACCGCGGCGTGCCGGGGCTGCCCGACGAGGGGGGCAACACGATCATGCTCCAACTGCCGCCCGCCGTGGTGCAGGCCCGTAAGAAAGGCATCAAGCTGCACGGGTTCTGGGACACGGACGCCGTGCTGGCCAACCTACCGCCGGTTCCCGAGGGGCTGGAAAAGGACGAACGCAAGGAGGAGGCCAGCGTGGCGAGGGGCGCGCTCGTCCAGGAGTTCGTCCAGCGGGAGCCGAGGGGCTGGCGGCTGCCCCCGACGGTCCCGCTGACCGGTTACGCCGAGGCCTGGGCGAACGAGATCCTGCCCGTGGCGCGCCAGGCCCACGAGCGGCTCGCGTTCACGGACGTGCATCCGCTGCCGCAGGAGGGCCGCACGGTGGCGCAGGGCAAGGCCGGGGAGAAACCCGCGCCGGACGGCGTGTCCTACCGCGACTGGGCGGCGCGGACCGTGCGCGGGGAGTTGCACCTGGCGGGCTGGCGCCTGGCGGACCTGTTGGAGCAGGCGCTCGGTTCGCCGGCGGCCGTCGCGGGCACCCCGGCGGCGGCTTCACTCCAGCCGGCCGGCGTGCGCTGAGGGGGTGAACGACGGGATTGGGCCGCCCCGGTCCAACAAACCGTTTGCCGCCACGTCCGCGCTGCGTAAAGGCGGGACCGGGTGCGAACGGCCCCCGACGTTTGCGCCTAGACTCTCCGTTTTTCCCCACCCGTCGTTTCGACCCACCGCCTTTTCTCCCATGCCACGCTTAACCGGCAAAGTGCTCGTCGCCCAGGGGGGCGGCCCGACCGCCGTCATCAACCAGAGCATCGTGGGCGTCGCCCTGGAGGCGCGCAAGTTCCCGCAGGTCACCAGCGTCTATGGGGCGGTCCGCGGCGTGCGGGGCATCGTGGACGAAGATTTTCTCGACCTGAGCCGCGAGACGACCCACCACCTCGAACGGGTCGCCGCCACGCCCTCCTCCGCGCTGCGGTCCACCCGCGACAAGCCCGACGAGGAATACTGCGCGCGGATGTTCCAGGTCATGCAGCGGCACGACGTCCGCTTCTTCTTCTACGTCGGCGGGAACGACTCCTCGGACACCGTGCGCATCGTCAACGAGCAGGCGGCGGCCATCGGCTACGATTTCCGCGCCGTTCACATCCCCAAAACGATTGATAACGACCTCGTCGTCAACGATCACTGCCCCGGCTTCGGCTCGGCGGCGCGCTTCGTCGCCCAGGCGTTCATGGGGTTGAACCTGGACAACCGCGCCCTCTCCGGCGTGCTCATCGCCGTGGTCATGGGCCGGCACGCCGGGTTCCTCACGGCCGCCTCCAGCCTGGCGCAGAAGTATGCCGACGAAGGGCCGCACCTGATCTACGTGCCAGAGCGGGCCTTCTCCGTCGAGCGGTTCCTGGCGGACGTGGACCGGGTTTACCGCGCGCACGGCCTGTGCACCATCGCGGTGTCCGAGGGCATCGCGGACGAGCACCACGCCCCGGTCCTCTCCACCCTGGTCACCGACCAGGAGCGCGACGCCCACGGCAACGTGCAACTCTCCGGCACGGGCCTGCTCGGCGACCTGCTGGCCGACCTAGTCAAGGAAC
>CAXTFX010000534.1:0-3277 GCA_964243185.1 uncultured Chthoniobacterales bacterium | reverse complement strand
CTCAAGTCCCGAGCACCAAATTCCAAAGAATCCGAACGAAATTCTTGAAGGGACAAAGGTCGAAAAAAGAGAAGGTCGCCCCGTTTCCGATCTTTGGTGGTTTCCAGGCTTTTCTCCCTTTGTTTAGAATTTGGTGCTTGGGATTTGAGATTTCTTCGAGCGATGCGCGTTCTTCTCGTCGGTAACTACCCGCCCGACGCGCAACAATCCATGCGGCGCTTCGGTGCGCTGCTGCGGGACGCGCTCGGGGCCCGCGGGGTGGACGCCCGGCTCCTGGCCCCGGCGGCGCGCTGGGGCGGGCGGCCGGGGCGTTCGCCCTACGTCGGGGCGGAAAAATGGCGGGGTTACGCGGACAAATACCTCGTGTTCCCGGCGGCGTTGCGGGAGGAACTTCGCCGGTTCCGGCCGGACGTGGTCCACGTCTGCGACCATTCCAACGCGGTCTATGTTCCGCCGGCCAAACGCGCGGCCCGCAAGACGCCGGTGCTGGTGACCTGCCACGACCTCGGGGCCGTGCGCGGGGCGTTGGGCGAGGCGGCGCAGACGTTCTGCCCAGCTTCCCCGACGGGGACCCTGCTCCAGCGTTGGATCGCCCGGGGGCTCGCCCGGGCGGACCACGTCGCGTGCGACACGGCGGCGACGGCGGCCGACGTGCGCCGGCTCATCGGCGGGCCGCCCCCGACGAGCGTCGTTCACCTCGGGTTCCAGGCCCCGTATCGCGCCCTGCCGGCGGCGGAGGCCGACGCGCGGCTGGCGGCGGCGGGGGTGGACCCGGCGGGCGGGCCGTTCCTGCTGCACGTCGGCAGCGGACTGCCGCGCAAGAACCGCGCGGGGGTGCTGCGGACGTTTGCCGCCGTGCTCCGCACCCGCCCGGACCTGCGGCTGGTGTTCGCGGGCGAGGCCCTCGCCGGGGAGGCGGCCGGGCTGGCCGCGCAACCCCCCCTCGCGGGACGGGTCCGCTCCCTGGTGGACCCCGCCGACGAAGTCGTCGAGGCGCTCTACAACCGCGCGCTGGCCCTGGTGTTCCCCTCGCGTTTCGAGGGTTTCGGCTGGCCCGTGATCGAGGCGCAGGCCTGCGGTTGCCCCGTGGTCTGCGGCGACACCCCCGCGCTGGCGGAGGTGGCCGGCGAGGGCGCGTTCGTGCGCGGGCCGGACGACGTTGCCGCCTTCGCCGCGCACCTGTTGCGCCTTGCCGCGGACCCGGCCGAGCGCGCCCGCTGGGTCGCGCGCGGTCACGCCAACGCGGCGCGGTTCCACACGGCGCGCATGGTGGACGAACACCTGACCCTCTACGGCCGGCTGGTCGGCACCCGCCCGTGAAATCGCTCCTCAAGCTCCTGCTCATCCTCTTGCCGTGGGGCCTGCGCCGACCGCTGCTCGTGCGGTGGTTCGGCTTCGACCTGCACCCGACCAGCCGGATCGGCCGCTCCCTCGTGTTCCCCGGGAAACTCGTCCTGGGTCCGCACGCCACCATTGGCCACCTCACGCTCGTGAAAGGGCTCGCCCGCATGGAGCTCGGGGAGCGCGCCAGCGTGGGCAACCTCTGCTGGATCACGGGATTCCCCGCCGGGACGGGTTCGCCGCACTTCGCCCACCAGCCCGACCGGCGCCCGGAGCTCCTCCTCGGCGCGCAGGCGGCCATCACCCACCGCCACCTCATTGACTGCACGGCGCGGGTGGAGATCGGGCCGTTCTCGACCTTCGCCGGGTTCGCCTCGCAGATTCTTTCCCATTCCATTGACCTGCACGCCAACCGCCAGTCCTCCGCGCCCGTGACCGTGGGCGCCCATTGCTTCGTGGGCACCAACTGCGTCCTGCTCGGCGGCGCCCGGCTGCCGGACCGCTCGGTGTTGGGCGCGAAGAGCCTGCTCAACAAGGCGTTCGACGAGCCCGGCCAGCTCTACGGCGGCGTGCCCGCACGGCCCCTGGGACCGCTGCCGGCGGACGCGGGGTATTTCACGCGCGAAACGGGGTTCGTGGTTTAAGAACGCCCGGCCGCGGGCGCGGGAGCCCGCGTTTCCTCTCTCCGGCGACCTTCTTTGCCCCCGTGAACCTGCTCCACGTCACCTCGACCCTCGACCCGCGCACCGGCGGGGTGGCGGAGGCCGTGCGCCAGTTCGCCGGGGCCCTGACGCGGGCCGGGCACCGCAACGCCGTCGCCACCGTGGACGCGCCCGGCGAGCCGTTCCTGGACGACCTGCCCTTCGCCGTCCACGCCCTCGGCCCGAGCCGCGGTTCCTACCAATACGCCCCGAAGCTGGCCGCGTGGCTCTACGACCAGGGACCGGGCGGACGCTGGGACGCCGTCCTCACCCACGGGCTGTGGCAGCACCACGGCCTGGCCACGTGGCGGGCGTTCCGCCGCAGCCGCACGTCGCGCTACGTCTTTCCGCACGGGATGCTCGACCCGTGGTTCAAGCGGACCTACCCGTCCAAACACCTCAAGAAGTGGCTCTACTGGCCCTGGGTGGAATACCGGCTGTTACGGGAAGCCCGCGCCGTGTTCTTCACCTGCGAGGAGGAGCGGCGGCTGGCGCGCCAGAGCTTCTGGCTCTACCGGGTGAGCGGGCGGATCGCCAGCCTGGGCATCGAGGAGCCGCCCGGCGACGCGGAGCGGCCGCGGGAGATGTTTTTGGAACGGTTCCCGGAACTCCGGGAAAAGCGGCGGATGCTCTTTCTCGGCCGGTTGGTGGAGAAGAAAGGGTGCGACCTGCTCGTGCGCTCCTTCGCCGACCTGGCGGCCTCCCGCCCCGGGGACCTGCGCCTAGTCATGGCCGGTCCCGGGGACGAAGCGCGCCCCGCGTTCACGGCCAGGCTCCGCGCGGGCGGGGACGCTGACGCGGGTGTCGCGTTTCCCGGGATGTTAAACGGAGAACTCAAATGGGGCGCCCTGCGCGCCGCGGAAGTCTTCATCCTGCCCTCCCACCAGGAGAATTTCGGCCTCGCCGTCGCGGAAGCCCTCGCCTGCGGCGTGCCCGTGCTGATCTCCGACAAGGTCAACCTCTGGCGCGAGGTCGAGGCCGACGGCGCCGGGTTTGTCGCCCCCGACACCCTGGCGGGAACGCGCCAACTGCTCGAACGCTGGCTGGCGCTCTCCGCCGCCGAGCGCGCGGCGATGGGTCGCCGGGCCCGGGCGTGCTTCGAGCAACGGTTCCAGATTGACCGGGCGGCCGCGGCCCTGCTGGAGCAAATCCAAGATGCCGGATCCTAGGTGCAGGGTGCAGGGTGCAGCCGCGGAGCGGTGACCGGAGAGTAGCCCCAGGTGGCAACCTGGGGT
>CAXTFX010000533.1:0-3278 GCA_964243185.1 uncultured Chthoniobacterales bacterium | reverse complement strand
AAAAGCTCCCTGTGCAACGCCGTGTTCGGCCGCGACGTGGCCGCCATCTCGGACATCGAGGCCTGCACCCGCGAACCGGGCGAATACCTCCTGCGCCTGTCCAAGAACGCCGCCATCGCCCTCGTGGACGTGCCCGGCGTGGGGGAGAGCGCCGCGCGCGATGCCGAATACCACCACCTCTACCGCCAGCTCCTCCCGGGCGTGGACCTGCTCCTCTGGGTGCTCAAGGCCGACGACCGGGCGTATTCCGTGGACGAGGGCGTCTGGAACGGCCTCGTGAAAGCCCACGTCGCCGCCGGCGCCCCGGTGTTCGTGGTCCTCAACCAGGTGGACCGGCTCAACCCGCCGCGGGAGTGGGACGTGAAGCTCAACGTCCCCGGCCCCAACCAGCTCCGGCTCATCGAGGAAAAGCGCGCCAGCGTGTGCCGGCTCTTCGGCGTCGCCTCCGACCGCGTCATCCCCGTGTCCGCCTACGAGCGTTACCGGATCGCGGACCTCGTCGAGAGCATCGTCTTCGCGTTGCCGGACGAAAAGAAACTGCCCTTTCTCGCCGCGGTCCAGGAGGCCGCGCGCGGCGAGGGACGGGCGCAGGAGGAAGCGGCGGGCGGGTTTCTGAGGGAGATCACCAAGGCCGCGCGGGGCGTCTGGGAGGAGGTGAAACCCTACGTGCCGACCCTGGCGCGGTTGCTCCTCGCGTTCCTCGGGCGGCGGCGGTGAGAAGGCGCCGCGCGCGACCGACCTCGGGGGGTGCTCACCCCCCGCCCCCGTCCGCCAGCAGACTGCGCCACCACGGGGCCAGTTCCCCGCGCAGGAAGCACAGGGTTTCCTCCGTCCCAAACGGCGCCGCACCCTCCACCACCGCGGCCCACAACTCATACGCCGCCAGCACGCGGACCCATTCCCCGGGACCGAGCGGGCGGACGACCAGCGCACCCGCCGCCGCGGCCGCCTCGAACCGGGGCCGCAGCGTGGCCCACGACGCCCCGGGGACCGGCGGCTGCTCCGGCGTCCGCAGGAACACGCACCGCGCCCGCGCGCCGAGTTCCTGCCGCACCCGCTCGGCCCGCTCCAGTAACGCCTTCCAACGCTGCCAGCCCGACTCCGCCTCGAACCCGAAGAATATCCGCCGCGCGTCCTCCCCCTCGCCGCACCGCCAGCGCATCGGCATGATCCCCGCCAGGTCCCGCACCCGGCCGGGGCGCACGTTCCCAGCCGCCACCAGGGTGTCGCCGACCAGCTCGGGGCCGACCGCCCAACGCAGGGTGTCGGCGTCGAACCCCGGCAGCGCCGGGCGCGCCGCCAGCGCCAGCCGGGCGCGCTCGAACCACGCTTCCACCCGCGGCGGCTCCGGCGCCGCGGGAGCGGTGCCCCCGGCGAGTTCCCGCCAGCGGCGCGCGCACTCGTCTAGGAAACGCCGGGGGCTTTCCCGCGGGCTGTCCCGGAAGAATCGGTCCAGCCAGGCCGGGTCGCAGAAGCGCGCGACCTCCGGCCCGTTCGCCCGGGCGTCCGCCAGGCGCTGCCGGGCCAGGCGTTCCGCGGTCGCGCGGTCAATTCCTTCCAACTCGATGGGCGCGGAAAAGCGCGCCTGGAGCGCCACCTCGATGTTCGGCCGCAGCGCGCGCTCCCACGGCTCGGCGTTGGCGGTGACGACCGTGAGCACGTTCAGGCCGCATTGGACGAGGCTTTCCACCACCGCGCCGAACTCCGTCGCCAGCCGCGGGTCGCGCGTCATCAGCTCCGTCTGGTCGAAGCACAGGAGGAACGGCCGCCCCGCGTAACCGGCCAGGGCAAACCAGTCCTGCAAACGCTCCCAGGCCACGGCGTTCCGCGCCGCCGCCCGCCGGTCCGGCTCCCCGGGGGACGCGGCGGCGAGGGGCAGCCCGAGCGCCCGGGCGTCCTCCGGCGAGAGCTCCCCGCCGCGCAGCCAGTCCAGACAGGTGACGCGCTCGATCTCCGAGTCCCCGGCCGCGCCGAGCAGCGCGCGCAGCCACAGCCGGGCCGGGGCGTGCAGGGAAACATGGTCGGCGCCCAGCAGCCGGGCGCACGCGGGGAGCACCTCCGCCTCCCGCTCGCGCAACCAGTCGCGGAAGACGACGTCAGCCGGGTCGTCGCTCGGGGCCAGGCCGAGGAGCGGGAGCGGCTTCGCCCGCAGGCGCTCCCCCCAGAACCCCGCGTCCCCGTTCGTCAGGGTCCCGTTCGCCAGCAACCGCCCGAGCAGGCCGCCGAACACGCCCGCCGCGAACGTCCCCAGCGCGCCGCCCCCCGGCCGGTGCAGCTCCGCGACCAGCCGGTGGAGGATGGAACGCCAGGACGCCCGCGGGTCCTCGAACGGCCGCAGGTAAACCGGCAGCGCCCGCCCGTCCAACGCCCGGAACAGCCGGCCGACGAGGTGGCTCTTCCCGTAGCCCGGCTCCGCGGAGGTGACGAGCTGCGCCTTCGCCCGGACCGGCTGCCGGCGCGGGACCGGCTCCGCCTCCAACCGCGCGAACGTCTCCAACAACCGTTGCAGCGGCCCCTCGTTCAACCCCGCCACGGCCGGCTCCGCCTCGCGCGGCTCGAAGACCACGTTGTCCTCGAAGGGGGAAGGGGAGTGACCCCGGCCCGACGGCGGCGCAGGCTCGGGTTCGTCGGGGGTCATGGATCGTTCCCGGTTAGCCTCACCCGCAGGTGCGGTTCGCCCCGGATCTCGATGGCCGCGGCGCGCTCGGCCTCCCCGACCAGCGCCCAATCCCCGCGGGACGGCACGGCGCGGCCGGCCCGGCTCTCCTCGCGCAGCCAGGCCCGCAGCTCCGCGAGCGGGGCCGCGCTGCGGCGTTGGAGCTCGAGGATGGGCACGTCGGACAGCCCCCGCTCCCGCGCCAGCTCGGCGTAGGCGGCGCGGACGGCGGCGGGAGAAAAGCCGGAGGCACCCGGGAGGTCCGGCGGCGGCAACAGCAGCGGGAGGACGGAGTCCGCGTGCAGGAACAGCGTGGACCGGCCGGCGCGCACGGGCAGCAGCCGGCGCTCGGCAGCCTCAACGGCTTCCAGCGCATGGCGCACCTCGTGCAGGAGAACCTCAAGCTCGTGATCGACGACGAGCGGCCCATTCTGATGACCCTGGATGCGCTGCTCACGCGCCACCATTACCATGTAGAGGCCGCGCGGACAGCGGCGCTCGGACTGGAAATGGCGACGCGCGAGAAGGATCGGCCCGACCTCGTTCTTCTCGACATCGGCCTGCCCGACGCCAGCGGCCTGGAAGTGCTCACGAAGGTCAAGCAGACCGCCCCGCGCGTGCA
>CAXTFX010000532.1:0-3292 GCA_964243185.1 uncultured Chthoniobacterales bacterium | reverse complement strand
GAGCAGGGTGGATTTTCCCTGCCCCGAACCGCCGAGGATGCCCACGAACTCGCCGGGGCGGATGTCGACGGAGAGGTCGTCGAGGATGCGCCGGCGGAAATTTTTCTTGCGGATTTCGACCGTGACCTGCCGGGCGGAGACGTTCCCGAGGCTGCCCTGGTCCACGCGCCGGATGGTGTTCCCGGTGAACTCGAAGATGTAGTCCCGGATGCGGAACCGGTCCCCGTAAACCAGCAGGGCGCGGGTGAACGATTTCCCGTTCAACTCCGTGCCGAGCTTGGACTTATCGTCAATGAAGTAGTTCCCACCCTCCCCGGGCTGGATGACGGCGTGGACCTTGGAGATGCCACCGTCCTCCCCGTCGAGTTCGAGCTTGACCTCCGGCGGGGTCCCGTTGGTTGGCGCCCCGGAGATGGGCAAGGCCGGGGGCGGGGGCGGGGTTTCCCGCCGTCCCAGGACCACCGCCGTGCCGTTGAGCGGGAGTTCCCCGACGGGCTGACCCTGGAACAGGGGGGCGTCCGGCGAGCGGAGGAAGCGCAGGAAAGCACCCGGCAACTCGATGGTGTCCTGGTGGTTGAGCGCGGCGGCGGCCAGCGCCCCGAGCGGCCGGCCGTTGACCGTGATGGGGGCATCCGGCGAGTTCGGCGTGCGGGTGACGGTCCAGGTCGCCCGGCGCGGCTCCCAGTTGAGGACGGCGTGCGCGGGTCGCACCCCGGTATCGGGTCGAAAGGAGATGCTGTCCCCCGGCCCGGAGCCGAGGGAGGCCCGGGCCTTGGGCAGTTCCGCGGCGCGGGCGCCGGCGGCGTCGAGGATGGAAAGGATGGCGCGCATGGTGGGAGCGGCGGTTCGAGCCCGGGGGTGTCAACCCTAGCGAAAACCGGCTCCCGGGGGCGAGGAAAAAATAGGGCCCGCCCGGTTTTAGCGCGGCGGCCGGCGCACGAGCACGTTCACGCTCTGGCGCACCTGCGCGATGCGGTCGGCGGGGAGGCTGCCGCGCCACTGCGCGCCGGGGTAAACGAGGGAGCGCCGGCCGAGGAGGGAGCCGGGGTTGAGCACGGCGTTGCAGCCGACCTCCGCGCCGTCCCCGAGGATGGCGCCGAACTTCCGCAGCCCCGTCAGCAGCCGCCGGCCGTCCTCGGTTTCCACCGTGATCTCCGCGTGGTCGAGCTTGACGTTGGAGAGGATTGCGCCCGCGCCGAGGTGGGCCTGGTGGCCCAGGATGGAGTCGCCGACGTAGTTGAAATGCGGCACCTGCGCGCCGTCGAAGAGCACGCAGTTCTTGAACTCGCAGGAGTTGCCCAACACCGCGCCGTCCCCCACGATGACGTTCTCGCGGACGTAACACCCGCTGCGCACCTCGCAGTTCGCCCCGATCCAGGCCGGGCCCTTGATGCAGGCGCCGGGTTCCACCACGGTGTTTTCCCCGACGAAGACGGCCTCCCCGATGAACGGCTGTCCCAACGTGCGTCCCCGCATCGCCGGGCGGAGATGCGCCTGGAGGTAAGACGCGATTTTCGGCAGCGCGGACCACACGGGGAGGTCCGGGTCGAACAGGTCACCGTGCGCGGTGCGGGCTAGGTCCAGGAACTCGGCGGGGGGGAAGTCAGGCATGGGAACGGAGGTTGTTTCGTCCGCAGATTACGCAGATTAC
This sequence comes from uncultured Chthoniobacterales bacterium, assembly GCA_964243185.1. GTDB lineage: Bacteria > Verrucomicrobiota > Verrucomicrobiia > Chthoniobacterales > SZAS-18 > CAXTFX01. The sequence continues at coordinate 1,641 of CAXTFX010000532.1, read as the reverse complement.
GCAGATTATCTGAAGGGGTGGAGAAGGGCTAACGGCGACCGTCGCCGCAACTCCGAACCCCTTCTGAAAAATCTGCGTAATCTGCGTAATCTGCGGACGAAACCCCGCTCAACCTTTACGGAAAACGGGCCGCCGCGCGTGGTAGCGGTCCAGCACCGCCTGGAGGCGCTGGAAGGCGGCATCTGGCAGGTCGGCGACCAGGCATTCCTTCCGGCTCAGGGTCTGGGTTTCGTGACAACCAAAGCAGATCAGGGTGTAAACCGCGTCCCGGCCGTCGCCCCAGCGCAGGGCGTAATCCGGGTGGAAGCCGCCGCAGCGTTTCGGGCCGCTGTAGGGGTGGTAACTTTGTGGGTCAAAGAGGGTTGCACGCAGCGCTTCCGTATCCCCCGGCGCGAGCGGCAGGGGCGTTTTGTAGAAGGAATAGCCGCCGACTTCCACGGTGCTTTGCGTTGCGCGCTCGCGCAGGTAGGACGAGTGCTCGACCAGTTGGTGCGGCAGTCCTTCCAGCGGGGTGACGCGCGCGTCGGCGGCTCGCGCCCGCTCCGCCAACGGTTGGAACCTCGCCGCTGTCCATCCTTGAACCGGAGGCGATTGCGCCTGAAGCGCCGGGATTGACGCCACCACGAGCGCACCGGACACAACGAGCGGGCGGACGGCGGTGAACATCAGGCTTTGGTCAGTTTCTGCCCGTCCTTGGTGTCCTTCACCGTCCAGCCGAGGGCGGCGATCCGCGCGCGGAGCGCGTCACTGGCGGGGAAGTCCTTCGCCGCGCGGGCGGCGGCGCGCTCCCCCAGCAGGTTGGCGACCTCCGCCGGCACCGCCACGGCGTCCGGCTCCAGGGCGAGCACGGCGTTCACGCGCGCCCACCACTCCAGCAGCCCCCGGGCCTGGGCGGGGGCGAGCCGGTGGGCGTCGAGCAGGAGGTTCGTCTCGCGGACGACCAGGAAAAGCTGCCCCAGCGCCCCGGAAATGTTCAGGTCGTCGTCCAGCGCTTCCTCGAAGCGCCGGTGGTCCGTCAACGGGTGGGGCTCGGCGACGGCCGCCGGGCGCGCCAGGTCTTCGAGCTTCGCGCGCCACTCGTCCAACCTTCGCAGACTCTCGCGCACGTCGGTGGCGAGGTCCTCGATGGTGAAGTTCAGCGGCTTCGCGTAGTTCACCCGCAGGAGGGCGAGACGCACCTCCCGGCCGGTGAAACCCTTGCCGAGCAGGTCGCGCAACGTGTAGAAGTTGCCCAGCGACTTGGACATCTTCTGCCCGTCCACCATCAGGTGCGCGCAGTGCATCCAGAGTTTGACGAACGGCTTGCCGGTCAGGGCCTCCGTCTGCGCGATCTCGGCTTCGTGGTGCGGGAAGATGTTGTCCTCGCCGCCGCAGTGGATGTCCAGCTCGTCGCCCAGCAGCGCGCCGGCCATCGCGCTGCACTCGATGTGCCAGCCCGGCCGCCCGCGTCCCCACGGGGAATCCCAGCCCACGTCGCCGTCGGCTTCGTCCCACGCTTTCCACAAGGCGAAATCGCCGATGCTCTCCTTCTCGTACTCGTCGCTCCGCACCCGGCCGCTGGGGCGGAGTTGGTCCAGGTCGAGGTGCGCCAGGCAGCCGTACTTCGGGAACTGCTTGATGCGATAATACACGCTGTTGTCC
>CAXTFX010000531.1:0-3292 GCA_964243185.1 uncultured Chthoniobacterales bacterium | reverse complement strand
CGCCAGGGGGTCTTCGTCGCCGCCGCTGGCCAGCCGTTTCCGGGCCGCCGCCTTGCGCCGGGCGCTGGCCGCGAACGCCTGCTCCACCGCGGCGCGGTGCAGCCCGCCCAGGTCGCCGAAGTGGTGGTAGAGGCTCGGCGCCCGCACCCCGGCCCGCTCGCACACCGCCCGCGCCGTGGCGGCTTCCGTTCCCCCGGCGCGCAGCAGCGCCGCCGTCTCTTGGAGCAGCTTCTCGGGGGTGGTCATCGCGACGCGGTGGGCGGGACTTGACGGGAGTTGTAACGTCGTTACAGGTTGTGTAACCACGCTATACCCTACCCGACTCCCGCATGAAACCTCTCGCCCAGAAAATCGCCCTTGTCACCGGTGCCGGCCAAGGCATCGGCCGCGCCATCGCCGAACGCTTGGCCCGCGACGGCGCCGCCGTTTTGGTCAACTACGCCGGCGACGCGCAGGCCGCGGCGGCGACCGTCGCCACCATCCAGGCCGCGAACCCCGGCGCCCGCGCCGCCGCCTGCCAGGGTGACGTCGCCCGGGCCGACACCGCCGCCGCGTTGTTCTCGGCGTGCGGGGAAGCGTTCGGCGCCCCGCCGGACATCCTCGTGTCCAACGCCGGCGTCGGCGTGATGGGGCCACTGGCGGAGGCCGACGAGGCCGCCTACGAGCGGGTCTTCGGCGTGAACGTCCGCGGCACGCTGTTCCTGCTGCGCGAGGCCGCCCGCCGGTTGCGCGACGGTGGCCGGGTCGTGCTGGTCTCCTCCAGCACCAGCCTCTACCCAATGGCCGGCGCCGGCCTCTACGCTGCCAGCAAGGCGGCCGTCAACACCCTGGCGGAGGTCGCGGCGGGCGAGCTCGGCGCGCGGGGGATCACCGTCAACGCCGTGCTCCCCGGCATGACCGAAACCGCCCTCAACGCCCGGCTGCCCCCGGAGATCAAGGAGGGCGTGGCCAAGAGTTCTCCCTTCAATCGCCTCGGCCGGCCGCGGGACATCGCCGACGCCGTGGCGTTTCTAGCCAGCGAGGACGCCCGCTGGATCACCGGTCAACGCCTGCTCGTCAACGGCGGCGCGGCGCACTGAACGTGTCCGCAACGTCACCGCGCCAACGCGCCGAAGTCCCCGAAGTCCCCGCGGAACCCGCCGGGCACGCCCTTGCACACCACGGCCACGGCGTCGTGCGAGTGCAGCGATTCCAGGTGGACGCACGCCGCCTGGAAGTCCGCAATGCGCCCGTCCGCCGCCAGTTCCGCGTGCAGCAGTCGCGCGGCGTCCTCGACGAACTTTACGTGGGCCCCGTTCAGCTCCGCGAACGCCTGCTCGTCCGTCCGCCGCACGATCACCTGCGTTTCCGTCCGCAGCGCGCGCAGGCACGCCGCCTGGAGGTCCTCCACGGCCAGGGTCGCCCCCGGCGCGGCCACGGCCCACACCCGCGCCCGGCTCCGTTGGGAGTGCGGGATGGCGAAGACCTGGCGCACCTCCCGCGCGTGCTCGGACAGTTCCGTCGAGCACGGGCAGGCCGAGGAATACACGAAGTCCAGCCGCACCTGCCGCCGCGCCGGGCCGCCCCCCGCCGGCAGCTCCGCCTCGAAGGCCGCGTCGTAGAACTGGTAGCCCGCCTCCCCGCTGCGCAGGCTGGGCTGGAGCAGCGGGAACGAAAACTCCAGCCGCAGCCGCGCCGACGTGCAACCCACCGTCGCGCGCATCCGCGCGAGAATCTCCGGCAGCAGGTCCACCGTGAACGTCCGGTCCTGGAACTCGTAGAACGTGCGGATGATCCGCGACATGTTGATGGCCCGCGTCCCCGCCGCCAGCCCGACGGTGCCCACGACCCGCGTCTCCAACGTGACCGGCGGCTCCCCGCCTTTGTCCAGCACGGCGAAGCGCAGCGGCAGCCGGAAGCCGGAGATGCCCACCTGGGCCAGCGGCGCGGAGGCGTCCGCCCCGTCGCCACCCGCCGCCGGCGCATCGCCCACCATCAGGTCGGGCAGGGAAGTCTGGTAATCGGCCGTCAGCGCGAAGTCCGCCTCGTAGTCGCGGCGCAGCGCCAGGGCGACGACCGGCTCCGCCGGGATGACCACCGGGTCCGCGAGGTGGCCGGAGGCAAACGACGAAGGACGAAAGACGAAAGGGGACTCCGCCCCGCGCCCGTCGGCGGGCGGTTGTTCAACGTCAGTCGTGGTTTCTTTATTCGTCATTCGTCGTTCGTCGTTCCGACCAAGCCGGCCGGCCCGTGGTATTCCGCAAAATTACGCTCGGTTTCGTAAAGTCGCACCCGGTGGAGTTTGCCACCACCGGCCGGCAGCCGCGGGGCGATCTCGTGCCAGAAGGCGACGACCAGGTTCTCGGTCGAAGGGATGACGCCCGCGAGGAAGGGCACCTCGACGTTGAGGTTCCGGTGGTCGCAGGGTTTGACGATGGCCTCCTCCAGCAGGGCCTTCAACGCGCCGAGGTCCACGACGTAGCCGGTGTCCGGGTCCGGGTCCCCGCGCACGGAGACCTCCAGGACGTAGTTGTGCCCGTGCCAGTGCGGGTTGTTGCACGGCCCGAAGGTCCGCGCGTTCCACGCCGCGTCGAACCGCGGGTTGTCCAGCCGGTGCGCGGCGTTGAAATGCACCCGGCGCGTCACCACGACGGGGCCGCGCGGGTGGGAACGTGGGGGGGCACCATTCACCGCGGGGAGTATAGCGTCGGGGGAAACACGGTCAACGCCCCCCCATGACCCCGCACTTGCAGGTCGGGACGCGGGCCGGTAAACGTTTCCCCATGCGCGCTTTCTTCCGGTTTCTTCCGCTCCTGCTCCTCCCCGGGCTGTGGTTCCCCGCCCCCGCCGCCCCGGCCGCGGACGCTACCGGCACCGGCTGGCGGAAATCCTACGGTGAACTCCTCGCTAAATACGCCGGGCCCAAGGGGGTGCGCTACGCCGCGTGGAAGGCTAACGCCGCCGACGTGGCCGCGCTGGACGCCGTCGTGGCCGCGATTGGCCGAGATGTTCCCACGGATACCCCCTCCGAGAGGCTGGCGTTTGACATCAACGCCTACAACGCCTGGACCCTGAAGGGCGCGTTGGACGCCTACCCGCTCAAAAGCGTGCGCGACGTTGCCCCCCTGTTCGGCTTCTTCACCCGCAAGAACATCACCGTGGCCGGCGAGCGGACCAGCCTCAACGACCTGGAGAAAAAAACCATTATCCCCGCCTTCAAGGAGCCGCGCGTTCACTTCGCGCTGAACTGCGCCAGCCGCTCCTGCCCGCCCCTGCGCGCGGAGCCCTACGCGGGCGGCAGCCTCGACAAACA
>CAXTFX010000530.1:0-3296 GCA_964243185.1 uncultured Chthoniobacterales bacterium | reverse complement strand
GTCCGCGAGCTTCGACCATGACGTTTCCTCCGGAGACGGCGGACCCGACGGAGCGGGTCCCTCCCGAGCCGTCGGACAGAACCTAGGTGCTTGCCAACCCACCGCGTGGACCCATACTTCGGAAAGTCATGACCGCCGTCCTCGCCGAACCGCCCGCCGCGTCGCCGAACCGGCGCTCGGCCCCGCCCGTCGTCGCGCCGGCACTCCCCGCCGTCCCCGTCCTTCACCGCTGGAGCGCGGAGACATACGAACGAATGGTCGTCCTGGGCATCCTCACGCCGGAGGATAAAGCGGAACTGCTCGATGGACTCGTCGTTGACAAGATGCCCGAAGGACTTCCGCACGCTTACGCCATCGGGGATTCAACCCATCACTTCGTCCTGCGTGTGGCCGACCGCTGGGTTACCCGGAGCCAAACCGCCGTGCATTTGGACGGCTCTCTCGTGCCCGGGCCGGACGTGGGTCTGCTTCGCCCGCGGCGGGGTGCTTACAGCCACCGGCGGCCCCGACCCGAAGATATCTTCCTACCGATCGAGGTCTCCGAAAGCTCCCTCCTCATTGATCGCGGCGACAAGCTCCGCGCCTATGCCCGCGTCGGGGTGCCGGGGTATTGGATCGTCAACCTGACGGACCGCGCCGTGGAGGTCCACCGCGACCCCGTGCCGGACGCCGCGGCCTACCGCGACGTGCGTGTCGTCCCTCCCGGCGAGAGCGTCGCCCCGATTGACTTCCCCGACGCCGCCGTGGCCGTGGGGGACTTGCTCGGTTGGCCCCCGCGGCCCGTCGGTGTTTACCCTCTCACCGCTCCGACCGTCAGGCCGGAGATGAAGAAGCGTTGACCCAGCAGGAGCAGGCCCAGGATCGGCAGCAGCATCAGCAGGCTCGCCGTCATCATCAGGTGCCATTCCGTGCCGTATTGCCCCTGGAACGCCTGGAGGCCGACGGGCAGCGTGCGGAGGTATTCGTGGTTGGTGACGACCAGCGGCCACAGGAAGCTGCCCCACACGCCCATGAACGTGAAGATCGTCAGCGTCGCCAGGCCCGGCAGCGCCAGCGGCAGGATGATCTGGAGGAAAATGCGCCAGTAGGAGCAGCCGTCAATGTCGGCGGCCTCGTAGAGTTCCAACGAGACGCCCTGGAGCGCGGCGAGGTAGAGGAGCATGGAGGTGCCGCCGACGCCCATCCACAGGCCCATGAGCATGAGCGCGGGCTTGGCCCAGGTCGGGCCCGCCAGCCAGCGGGGGCCGGCGATGCCGACGCGGGCGAGGAGGGCGTTGAGCAGGCCGGAGTCCGGCTTATACATCCAGCGCCACAGGTAGAAGATGGCCACGCCGGCGAGGATGGAGGGCAGGAAGAAGATGAGCCGGTAAAGGTAGGTGAAGCGCAGCTTGCGGTTGAGCAGGACGTCCAGGGCGAGCGAGCCGGCCATGTTGAGGGGGATGGACAACATCATGAAAAAGGTGTCGCCCATGCACTTCCAGAAGTTGGGGTCGTTGGCGACGAGGCCCTCCGGGGCGTGGTGAAAGCCGAGCAGGGCGGTGTAGTTGCCCAGCCCGACCCAGCGCGGCGGGGTCAGGAGGTCCCAGGAGGCGAAGGACAGCAGGAGCGAGGCGACGACGGGCCAGGCGGTGAAGCACAGGAAGCCGAGGAGGTTGGGCAGGATGAAGCCCAGGGCGGCAAGGGTTTCCTTACGTTGTCCGGGGGCGCGGCTCATGGGGGAGTCAGGGAAAAGTCTGGGACGCGAGGATGGCGGGGTTCCCCGGCCCCGCTTTCTTCTGGGGGTGCGCCGCAAGCCAGCGTTGGAGGTCGCTCTCCGGCCGGCGAGGACCTCGTCGATGGACGTGCCGGGACTGGTGACGGCTTGCTCGACCCGGCCGTAGAACATGCCCTGCGCTTCGACGCCGCCGGGCGCGTAGAGGAAGTATTGCGCGGCGCCGGCCTCCATCGTCTCCGCGAAGCGGGTGATGGAGGCGGGGGGGCGCAGGCGGGTGAACTCGCCGCCGAAGGCCAGCTCGCGGTAGATGGGCACGGTGCGGCCGGCCAGCATGGCGCTCGCGGCGGTGCGCCGGGAGGCGTAGGCGCGCACGAACTCCCGCGCCGCGGGGATGTTGCGGCTGCGGCTGGTGGTGCCGATGGCGGTGCCGCCGTGGACGGTGACCTGCCGGGCGGGGCCGCCGGGCATGGGGGCGATGTCCCAGCGGACGGCGGTTTTCTCGATGTTGGGCACGTCCCAGCGGCCGGAGAAATAGAAGGCCACCTTGCCGTCGCGGAAGAGCTGGTAGGAGCCCTGCTCGCTGCTCACGTCGGAGGGGGACGGAGAAGCCGCTCCGGTTCATGCGGCGGATGTAGTCGAAGGCGGCCCGGGTGGCGGGGGAGTCCACCGGTCGCGGGACCGCCGGCGCGGCGGGGGGCGAAGCGGCGGCGGGTTTCCCGGTCGGGGTCATGGCCCTTCCCAAAGCGGGGAGGCGCCCCTTGCGGAGACCGGGCGCCCCGGGCGCGGAGACATGGCGTGCCCCGGCGGAAAACCCGTGGCCGGCGCAATCCCCCGCCTTGCCCCGCGGGGGACGCGGTTCTTTATTAACGTCCCACGATGAACCCCTCCGACTACCTCCGCCCCTTCCCGCTGGCCGCTGGCCGCGAAGGCTCCCTGTTCTCCCTGCCCGCGTTGGAGGAGGCCGGCGTCGGCCCGGTTTCCAAGCTGCCAGTGTCCATCCGCATCGTGCTCGAGAGCGTCCTGCGAAACTGCGACGGCAAGCGGGTCACGCCCGAGAGCGTCAAAACGTTGGCGAACTGGAACGCCAAGAAGCCGGCTAACGAGGAGATTCCCTTCGTCGTCGCCCGCGTGGTCTTGCAGGACTTCACCGGGGTGCCCCTGCTCGTGGACCTCGCGGCCATGCGCGCGGCGGTGGCCCGCATGGGTAAGGACCCGACCATCATCGAGCCGCTGGTGCCCGTGGACCTCGTCGTGGACCACTCGGTGCAGGTGGATTTCGCGGGGAGTTCCGAGGCGCTGCGGCTGAACATGGACATGGAGTTCACCCGCAACCGGGAGCGTTACGAGCTGCTCAAGTGGGGCCAGCAGGCGTTCCAGACCTTCGGCGTCGTCCCGCCCGGGATCGGCATCATCCACCAGGTCAACCTGGAGTATCTGGCTAAGGGCGTGTTGAGCACCCCGGCGACGGGCGTGGACGACTCGACGGTGTATTACCCGGACACCCTGGTCGGCACGGACTCGCACACGACGATGATCAACGGCCTGGGCATCGTCGGCTGGGGCGTCGGCGGCATCGAGGCGG
>CAXTFX010000529.1:0-3298 GCA_964243185.1 uncultured Chthoniobacterales bacterium | reverse complement strand
CGCATCGGCAACGACCTGCACGACGACCTCGGCCAGCGCCTCGCCGCCCTGCAATTCCTGAGCGGGGACTTGCAGGAAGACCTGGCCGGGGCCCCGCCCGCCCTCGCGGAGCTGGCCGGCCGGATCGCCGTGATGGCGCGCGAGGCCAACGCCCACGCCCGGATGCTGGCCCGCGGGTTATCCTCGGCTGCCCTGGACGCCGTCGGCTTGGTGGAGGCCCTGCGCGCGCTGGCCCGGAACACGACCGCGCTCTTCCGCGTGGCCTGCGAGTGCCGCGCGGACGGGGAGCACGATTCCCTCGCCCCCGAAGCCGCCATCCATTTTTATCGCATCGCCCAGGAAGCGGTCGGCAACGCGGTCAAGCACGCCCAGGCGAAGCAGATCGTCATCGAAATCTTTCCCCAGGGTCGCTGCGAGTTACGGGTGACGGACGACGGGATCGGCTTTACCCCCGACGCGGTGCGGGGTGAGGGCATGGGCCTGCAAAGTATGCAATACCGCGCCAGCTTGTTCCGCGGCCGGGTAGAGGTATATTCCCGACCCGGCGAGGGCACGCGGCTGGTTTGCCAACTCCCGTTCTGGGCTTGCCACCCCGACTAACCTGGGGGAGAACGAACCTGCCGTCATGTCGCTGAACCCGGAAAAAAAACGCATCCTCATCGTGGACGATCACCCGATGATGCGGGAGGGCATCGCCCACACCATCAACCGCGAGCCGGACCTGGTAGTCTGCGGGGAGGTCGGGACCGCCGCGCAAGCGCTCACGATGGTGCAGTCGCACGACCCGGACCTCGTGCTGGCCGATATCTCCCTGCCCGGCCGCGACGGGGTCGAGCTCATCAAGGACCTCCGCGCCGCCTACCCGGCCACGGTCGTGCTGGTCGTCTCCTCGCACGACGAGTCCATCTTCGCCGAGCGCGTGCTGCGGGCGGGCGGGCGGGGTTACGTCACGAAACAGGAGGGGGGGCGGGAGGTGATCCGGGCGATCCGCTGCGTGCTGGGCGGGCAGATCTTTTTCAGCGAGAAGCTCTCCGGCAATCTCCTCCAACAGTTCTACATGGGGTCCGCCCCAGGCGAACGCCCCGTGGTGCACCAGCTCAGCGACCGGGAATTCGGAATTTTCCAACTCATCGGCCGCGGTCTCTCCACCCAAACCATCAGCGAGCAACTTCACCTGAGCGCTAAGACCGTGGACGCCCACCGCGCCAACATCAAAGAAAAACTCGGCCTGAAGACCACCGCGGAACTGATCTCTTACGCCGCCACCTGGATGGCGCAAGCCCTTTGAACCCCTCCCCGGTTCGTCAGGTTTACCAGGTCGTGACCTCCCGGCGGCTGGAAGCAGCCAACCCGTCCCACTTTTCGACCTCTGGATGCTTGCCTTTGTTCCCCAAATGCTCTAATCACTCGGCTTCCCGCTCCGAATTGCCGGACCGACGCTAGAGCATCTGCCTACGCCTGAATAAGACACCTCCCGATTGAGGCGCCTCGCCCCGAAGGCTATTAACCTTACCAAATCCCACCCAACCTATGTGCAAATTCCTCCGCCTCCCGGTGCTCGTCGCCTCCCTGTGGGCGCCAGCCCTGTTCTCCCACGCGGCGACCGACCTCGCCCTCGGCAAGCCGGTGATTGATTACAGCAACCAGTTCAACAATAACTTCGCCGCGCAGTTCGTTACCGATGGCTCGACGGTGGACACGTTTGCGACCAACTACTGGGTCACCGCAGACAACCAAGGCGTGGGAGCCTTCTTTACGGTGGACCTCCAAGGCATCCTTTCGGTTGGCGAACTGGACCTGCGTAACACCCATAACGACCAATTTCGGGACCGGGGCACCGCGGGTTTCAGCATCTTCGCCGCGACCGCGGTGGACGGTGCCAATAAACTGATCGCTCCGCAGTTGATCCTCTCTGGAACTTTGACCGACACGCACACCTTGGGAGCCGGTGCTACCATCCCACCCGACCAGTTCACGTCCGCCAACGGGCTGACGACGGGGGATTACCGTTACCTCCAATTCATCGTGAACACGCTTCCCGGTTACACCAGCGGCACGAATGCCGCCGGTTTGAACGAGTTCGAGGTTTACGCGGTCCCGGAACCCTCCCCGTCACTCCTGCTCGGCACCGGGTTGCTCACGGCGCTGCTGGTCCTCCGTCGGCGGACGACCCGCGGGATGGACCGCGTATCCAGCGTGCGAGCAGTCTAATACCAACTCGCACGGTTCACCCCGCGTAGGCTGAAGCGGGAGGCAGGTTGTGCGCAACCGCGGAGCGGCTACAGGAAAGTGGCCTCAGATGCACTTGGGGTGGCAGCCTTAAGGCGATTCCCACTTGGGTGCGCGCCCCTGTCGCGGCGGTCTATGGCCGCCGGGGCTGCGGCCGGGAGCCAAGCGGCGCGCGGCCGGCGGCCATAGACCGCCGCGACAGGCCGGGACCGGTAAATGAAAACGGCCTTAGACCTCCGGCAACAGTCAGGTGGATGGCGCGGTCCCTCGCGCCATGCATTGCGGCGCAGCCGCCTAACTCTAGACGCCTGCGGCGTATTCATGGCGCGAGGGACCGCGCCATCCACCCTGGAAAAGGGACTTTCGCCCGGATGGCTACTTTTTTTCCAGCCCCGGCCGAGGGGCGGCGAGGTGCCGTGCGGGGGCAACCTCACAATTTGGAATCGGGCTGGCAGAAAACGACCACGCGCGGGGTGAGCCAAGACTGAGGCCAGCCGGCGCGGTCAACCCGCGTTACGCCTTTAACTCCACTCCGGTCGTCGAATCCGTGATGACGAAACGTTCGTGATGGTAGGCCGCGTCCGCCCGGAAGCTCAGGCGGCCTTCGTATTTGCGTTCCAGCTCAATGAGGAGTTCCTCGTCCTCGGTGCGCAGCCGGGCCAGCACCTCGGGGTGCACGGTCACCTTGAACTCGTGCACCGTGTCGCGGTGCCGGCGCATGGTGGCGTTGAGCGCGCGTTGGAGTTCCACGCTCATGCTCATGGCGCTCTTCACCCGGCCGCGACCCGAGCAATAGGGACACACGCTGTAAACGGAGGAACTCAGGCTTTCTTGCGCCCGTTGACGGGTCATCTCCATCAGGCCCAGCGGCGAGATGGGCAGGATGTGCGTCTTGGCCTTGTCGCGCTTCATACGCTCCTTCATGCGGTCGTACACCTGCTGGCGGTCGCGGTGCGGTTTCATGTCAATGAAGTCCGCGATGATAAGCCCGCCGATGTTCCGCAGTCGCAACTGCCGGGCGATCTCGTCGGCCGCCTCCAGGTTGGTTTGGAGGATGGTCTTGTCCATG
>CAXTFX010000528.1:0-3323 GCA_964243185.1 uncultured Chthoniobacterales bacterium | reverse complement strand
CAGCAGCCCGCCCAGGGCCACCGCCAGCCCGGCGCCCAGGCCCGCGGCCAGGAAGGCGCGCCGGCCGGGGTCCGCCCCGCCGGAGCGGACGGGTGCCGGCGAAGGCTCCCGCGCGATGGGGTAGAGCAGGCGGAAAAACGCCATCAACGCCAGGCCGCAGACGCCGAAGGACACCAGCATCCCGAAGATGGTGACGGCCGTGGCCGGACCGGGCGGCAGGCCGTGGTAGTGGGTCAAGAGCTGCGGCCAGAGCAGGGCGGTGAACAGCAGCGTCACCGCCAGCACCCCGGGGACTACCAGCCGCCCGCCGCGCCGGTCCACGCGGGAGGTGAACCAGGCATAGACCGCCCCGCCAAAGGCCGCGGCGGCGAGGTGCCCGGCCAGGGCGCCGAAGACGCCCTTGAGTTTCAACGGGGTGTAGCCGCCGGCCTCGACGAGTTGGTCAATGAAGAACTTGACCGTCAGCTTGGGGAAGAGCCGGTCGAAGATCAGCTCCGTCGGCGTGGCAACGCCGAACAGCAGCCGCAGCAACCCCATCACGATGAGCATCAGCAGGCCCGCCAGGATCCCGGCGGCGACGCCCGCCACGAGCAGGCGGGGCAGGGTGGGGGCCGGGCGGGAGTCGTCGGTGGGGCGGTGAGGCATGGGACGTGGGGAAAACACGATGGAGGTGCGAGGAAGGAAAAAATTCCCGCAACAGTTCGGCGCCCGGGAGAAAAACGGGCTTTTCGGGTGGGTGGCGACCCCCGGGCGCCATTGGGTGCGACGCGACCACCGATTTGTTTGCGGGGCGGCCGTCCCGATTGCCGTTGGGCGTGCAACCGGGAGGGTCTCCCCCCAAGGTCTGGCGCTTCGCGCACCCGATGGCGCCCGGAGGTCGCCATCCACCTGGAAGCACCGCCGCGCCGCCGCCTTACCCCTCCCCGCCGCGCCCGAGCCGATTGTTGACCTTCAAGAACTGCCGCTCCAGGCCGGCGATGCGCTCCAGCATCGGGCGGTAGCGTTCTTCCTGCACCTGGGTGAACGCTTCCAGCGGCGCGTATTGCTGGCCGACCCGCTGGTAGAAGACGTCAACGGCTTGCAACAGGTGGTCGCCGATGGCGTTGGCCAATTCCTGGCGCTTGCTCTCCATGCGCTCCCGGAAGGCCGCCATCACCCGGCGCCGCTTGCCCGCCGCGTAGAGCGAGCCGCCCGCCGCCACGGCCGTGGCGAGGAACCCCGTGATGTCCAGCAACACGCTGTGGGCCACCACCGTCGCGATGAGGGAGGCGATACCCGCCGCCGCCGCCGTCGCGGGCAGGCGCACGCTGGCACCCGTGGCGGCAAACAGATTTTCCAACTCCCGCTCGATGGTGTCGTCGCCCATGCGTTCGAGCATGGACAGCTCGATCTTCTCCAGGAGGCGCGTGCGCTGCTCCGTGTAGTCCGCGCTGCCGGCGCCGAGGTGGGCGCGGGCTTCCGGGCGGAAGTGCGCGTGCAGGGTGTCGTGGAGCTGCGTCCAGACGTGCTTCAACTCACTTTCCAACAGGCCGAGGGCGTGCTCGATCTGGCCGGTGATGGACTCGCGCACGTCCGTTTCGAGGTCGCGCTGGAAACGCTGCTCCCAGTCGCGATCCCGTCCGAAGGCCAGCCGCAGGGTGCCCCAGAGGCTCAGGCGGGTGCGGAGTTGTTGTTCCCCCTGCTCGCGGCACCGGTCGAACGCCTGCTCGATGCCGCGCAGGAAGCCGCCGATCTGCTGGCGGCTCTGCCGCTTCATCTGGTCGGCCGTGCCCCGCAGGCGGGAGAGCTCCTCGCGGTCGGTGACGATGATCTTCTCGGCGTTGCGGGCGCCCTCGGCGATCTCCCGCAGGAGAATGCGCGCGGTGCCCGCCACGGAGCGCAGCTTTTCCATGCGCGCACCCCCGCCGCCCGCGCCGGGTCCTCCGCCGAGGGTGCCGTTGACGTAGTTCTCGAACTCGGCGAACCGGCTTTCCGCCCAGAGCCGTTCCTTGTCCACGCCGGTGGTCTTGGCCAGCAGCGCCTTCTTGGCGGACACCGGGAAGATCGGAACGGTCTGCCCGAGCTTCTGCATGGCCGTCTGCCGCAGGTGGTCCACGATGACGCCGACCTCCCGCTCGTCGCGCAAATCGGCCTGCTGGACCACGAACACGACGTTCTTGAGCCAGCGTTTCTGCAACAGGTCGAGGAACTGCCACGCGCTGGCCGCCCACGGGTTCACCACGGAAAATACGAATAGGATCAGGTCCGCCTGGGGCACGAACCCCTCGGTGATCTCCTGGTGCTCGGCGACGATGGTATTGGTGCCCGGCGTGTCCACGATGTGGAAATCCCGCAGGAACGGGATGGGCTGGTAACGCTCGACCAGGGCCGGGGAAACGGGCACGTCCCGGGCCGGCTCGCCGTATTTGAAGACGTGGACGCGGTCCGTGGCCGGCAGCACGTCCGTGTGGCAGAAGTCCCGGCCGAACAGCGCGTTGAGCAAGGAACTCTTCCCGGCTTTCACCTCCCCGACGACGACGAAGAGCAACGGCTCGCGCAGCCCGGACTGGAGCCCGGCCAGGGTATGGAGCGTGGGTTCGTCCGCCCGGGTTTCGGTCGCGAGGGCGGACAGGGCGAAGAGCGAGGTGCCGAGTTCGGCGCGGATTTCCAGGTATTCGTTGCCGATGGGCGTCGTCTGGCGCGGGGGCGGGAGGGTGTTCGCCATGAAAGGGGCAACGTTAGCACATGGCCCGGCCGGACGCGGGGGCGGCGGGCCCGGACCGCCACCCCGGGGCGGGAGTCAGGTCCCTAGCTCCCTCCAACCCGACGGATCAAGGCCGGGGCGGCGTCGGCCCGCGGACGGGCAGCGGCGTCGGGGCGAACCCCGGCGCGGGCACGTCCGGCGCGCCCGTCAGCTTGTCCGGCACGCCCGGCGGGGGCGTCACGCGGGGTTTGGGGGCCCGGGTCGTCTTCGGGTCCGGCGGCAGCTCCATCGCCAGCAGCTCGGAAACGGTGACGAACCGAAACCCCTTCGCCAGCAGCCCGTCGAGCACGCCGGGCATCGCGTCCACGGTGGTCTTGTGGATGTCGTGGGCGAGGATGATGGAGCCTTTGCGCGTCCCCTCGAGGATGCGCCGGGCGACGGTGCCGGAGTTGCGGTCCTTCCAGTCCAACGGGTCCACGTCCCAGAGGATGATCTTGTAACCAAGATCCCCGTGGACCAGCTTCTTCTGGGCGTTGGCGAGGCTGCCGTAGGGCGGTCGCATCAGGGTGAGGGGCCGGGCGATCGCGTTGGTGGTCAGGTCCTTGGTGCGGGGGAGGTGCCGGCGGAGGAGGTCGTGGCT
>CAXTFX010000527.1:0-3328 GCA_964243185.1 uncultured Chthoniobacterales bacterium | reverse complement strand
GCCGCCCGGCAGGCCTGCCCGGAGGCGCCGTTCATCCACATGTCCACCAACAAGGTTTACGGGGACGCGCCGAACCTCATCGCCCTGAGGGAACTGCCCACCCGCTGGGACTACGCGGACGAGACCTACGCCCACGGCATCCCGGAAACCTTCACCATTGACCAGAGCAAGCACTCCCTCTTCGGCGCCTCCAAGGTCGCGGCGGACGTGATGGTCCAGGAATACGGCCGCTACTTCGGGATGCCCACCTGCGCGCTCCGGGGCGGTTGTTTAACGGGGCCGAACCACTCCGGCGTCGAGTTGCACGGCTTCCTCTCCTACCTCGTGCGCTGCAACCTGGAGGGCCGCGAATACCGCGTCTTCGGCTACGGGGGCAAGCAGGTCCGCGACAACATCCATTCCCTGGACGTCGCCCGCTTCATGCACGCCTTCGCCGGGGCGCCCCGCGCCGGGGAGGTTTATAACCTCGGTGGCGGCAAGGACAACTCCTGCTCCATCCTGGAAGCCTTCAAGCTCGCCGAGAAGTTCACCGGCAAGCCCCAGGTCTATACCTACGTCGCGGAAAACCGGCAGGGCGACCACATCTGTTACTACTCCGACCTGCGCAAGATGCGCGCCCACTACCCCGGCTGGGACCTGACCAAATCCCTGGAAACGACCGTCGGCGAAATCGTCGCGGCGTGGCGGGGGAGGATGTAAATCCGGGAACGACGGAGGGCTGAGGGCGAAGGAACAGACTCAAGTCGGGCGACCAACGGTATTTATGGCGATCCCCCTCACCCGGAGTCTCCCCCGGGGCCGGTGGCAACCGGTGCTCGGCTGGCTCGGGTTCGCCTTGGCGGCGTGGCTGTTGCTGTTCACGCTCCCCGTTGATCTGCCCGTGCCGGAGTTAGATCCCTCCTGGCAAGCCGTGCTCAACCATGCAGCCGCCGCGCGCTGGCAATTCGGCGCGGACCTGGTGTGGACTTACGGCCCGATGGGCTACCTCCACAACGATTTCTACGCCGCGGAAACCTTCTTCGCGGTGCTGGCCTTCCACGCGCTGCTCGCCGCGTTTTTCGTGGGCATTTTGGTCTGGTCGAGCCAGCAACGGCCGCGGCGAGAACGGGCATTGTTCCTGGGTCTGAACGTGTTTTTGCCGATGGTCAGCGGGGACTTGATCTACCTGATGTTGATCACCTACGCGGGGGGGTTTCTCCTGTGCGGAGAGGGACGGGTGGATCGCCGGCTGGGCGCGCTGGCACTTGGCTTCATCGCGATCTCGGCCCTGATGAAAAGCACGTTTTTATTTTACGCCGTGTTCATGCTCGCGTGCGTGGCCCTGCACTGGGCGAGTCACCGGCAGTGGCGCCGGGCAGTGGCGCCGGTGCTCATTGCTGGCTTGGCGGTAGCCGGCGTTTGGGGAGGGTTGGCGGGGCAGCGGTTTGTTAACCTCCCGGCATACCTGCGGGGTAGCTTGGAGATCGCCGATGCCGACCGACGGGCGATGAGCCTCCGGCCGACGGTTGAACTCACGGCGGCGGCGGGCTTGGTGTTCCTCGTGGTTCTCGTCTGGTTGGGGGTGCTCTGCTCCAAACGACATCCACCGAGGGGTTGGGCGCGGCTGCTGTTGGCGGCGGGCGGGCTGTTTTTGGCCTGGAAGCAGGGGTTTGTGCGGGCTGACCTCGGGCACACCGCCACTTTTCTCTGCTTCGCCATCTTGCTGGGAACCGCGGCGCCGATCCTGTTCCCGGGAAGATCGGCCCCGTGGTCTGGTCAGGCCACGGCGATGGTGGTGCTGCCCTCGTTGATGGTCTGGGGCTTGGCGGCGCCGGGCTTCCTGGTGGAGCAAAACGTCCGCAAACTCCGCTGGTTGATGGCGCCACGGACGATGCTCGCGCGGGTCGAAGCCGCCGCGCGGGAGAGCGAGGAAAGCTGGGCGCTGCCGCGCATCCGGGCAACCGTCGGTCAGGAGCCCGTGGACGTGTTCGGCTGGGAGCAGGCCATCGCGCTGCTGAACCACCTTAACTACCGCCCGGCGCCGGTGTTTCAGGCCTACCCGGCGACCACGCCGTATCTCGCGGGTTTGAACGTCACCTTCTACCGGTCAGAGCGTGCCCCGGCGTTTGTGCTGTTCAAGCTCCAAACGATTGACGGACGCTTTCCCACGTTGGACAACGGCTTGGTGTTGCGGGAGTTGCTGCGGGGCTACCGGCACGTGCTGGTCGAGCAGGATTGGTTGCTGCTGGGCCGCCGGGCGGACCCACCACCGAACTCGCCGCCGGTCCTGATCCGCTCCGGGGACGCGGCCGCGGGTGAGAGGCTACCGCTTCCGGCGGGCGTCGTCTGGTGCGAGCTGGAAGTGGAGGAAACTTCGCTCTGCCGCTTGGTGCGTTTCCTCTTCCAACAGCCGCCGCTCTACCTGGAAGTTTTTCCCCGGGGGGAGGGAACGCCCGTGCAATACCGGCTGATCCTGAGCACGGCGCGGGCGGGGTTCCTGCTCTCACCGCTCGTGGCGAACCGCGAGGACTTCGACCATCTGCTTTCCGGCGACACGGGTGCCGGCAAAACGCCCGATCTGGAAGCCATCCGCGTGAAGCCCACCAACACCTTTCGCTGGTTGATGAAACCGCGGGTGGGTTACCGATTCTACCGGTTGCCCGGCAGCATGGAACCGTGAAACCGGGCCGGCCGGACGCGGCAGAATCCCTTGGCAAGCGCGCCAGAGGCTATATTAGTCACGCCATGATCCTCCTCCTCGGCGGCTCCGGCTACGTCGGCCTCGCTTACCAACGCCTCTTCACCCGGCTCGGGCTGCCCTTCCGCAACCTCGCCCGCAAGGAACTCGACTACGCCAACCCCACCCTCCTGGCCGACTTTCTCGCCGACCACCGCCCCGAGTTCCTCGTCAACGCCGCCGGCTACACCGGCAAGCCCAACGTGGACGCCTGCGAGGACGACAAGGCCGCCACGCTCTTTGGCAACGCCGTCCTGCCCGGGCGCATCCGCGAAGCCTGCGAGCGCACCGGCACCCCCTGGGGCCACGTCTCCTCCGGCTGCATCTACACCGGCCGGCCGGCCGGCGGCGGCGGGTTCCGGGAGGACGACTTCCCCAACTTCTCCTTCCGCGCCGGCCACTGCTCCTTCTACTCCGGCACCAAGGCCCTCGGCGAGGAGGTCCTCGCCGGCGCCGAAAACCTCTTCGTCTGGCGCCTGCGCATCCCGTTCAACGAGGTGGACAGCCCCCGCAACTACCTCTCCAAGCTCATGCGCTACGCCCGCCTGCTGGAGGCGGAGAACTCCATCTCCCAGCTCGACGAGTTCGTCGCCGCCACCTTCGCCTGCTGGC